>JAJYGI010000102.1 GCA_021790735.1 Actinomycetes bacterium
CCAAAGTAGCCCCAGGTGTTCAATATCTCATATTGATTAGCGAGAACTACCGTAACTGTTCAAGTTATTATTGCGTGTCTCCTTAGGGGTTGAGTTGTTATTCTCAATTGCGCAAGCACAAAGTCATCCGTAACGATAACTTTATATCGCATAAGCATCTCTTAGGCAATTTCATGAGACTCATTACGGACTACGACAAAAGTGCCAAACCGTTGCGATGGAACTTTGCTGGCGATCCTTTAGTGAGGGTGTGAACGCACGTGACGCATAAGTGCGTGAGCACTCGAAGGTCTTATGATAAGCCGTTTCGAAGCAGTAATCGATACCCTTCTCATGAATCTCTACCTTTGGATTAGCTAATTTGAAGTGCAACTGAGTCGTGACGGCTACTGGTATCAAATGGACTAATTCGAGCGGCATGCGGTTTTGATGGTAGTCTACGACATGAGGAGGTGAGTAGGTCATTCGTTTCCCATCTGGAGATCAACATGAGATTAGATTCTCTGACCAAGTTGCAGTTATCGCTGAAGTTGGAGCGACGTTACGACTATACCGTTACGGAGAACGCGATGTCATAGACTCTTTTGATGAGAGTGAGATCTGTCCAGCTGCGCATGGCGCTCTTCTTTTCCCGTGGCCCAACCGTATTAAGGGTGGAAGCTACTCTTTTAGAGGACTGAATCTCCAGCTTGATCTGAGCGAACTTTCCACGTCAAGCGCGATTCATGGACTCCTCCGATGGAGACCTTTTGATCTGGTTGCTCGTGGAGGTAACTATGTGACGTTGAAGACCGAGCTTTGTCCAACCCCGGGTTATCCTTTTGATACGTTATTCGAGATTCACTACCTACTCAGCCGAGAAGGACTTGAGGTATTTTCAACCGTTACCAACGTTGGTAGCACTACTGCTCCCTTTGGTATAGGACATCACCCCTATATATCGTTTGGTCCTGGCGCTTCCGTAGACGACGGCCTAGTGTCGATGGAAGCTCACTCCTATCTACCCTCTGATCCCAAGTCCGGTTCGATCGAAGAGAAAGTCAGCTGTGCTCAGTCTGACCTTGACTTCTCAAAGGGCAAAGATATGAGAGGAGTTAGACTTGACCATACCTTTTTGGATATGAGTCGGGACCAAAGCGGCAAAAGCTGGGTCCATATCTCTGGCCAAGATGAGCAGGTCGTCGCCTTGTGGATGGATGAACACTACTCCCACGTCCAGCTCTTTAGTAGTGATACGTTAATGGGAGAGAGAAGGCGTAAAGCTATTGCGGTCGAACCGATGACCTGTGGTCCTCAGGCATTTCGTTCGGGCGAAAGTCTTTTGGAGCTCAATCCATCGGAGCAAGTGTCAATGAGTTGGGGGATGAGTCTTCTGTGAAGGTTACGAACATAGATCAAAGTGTAGATGTACTGGTTGTCTTTGGGATAACAGGAGACTTGGCGCATAAGATGACCATCCCAGCGCTTTACAGGTTAGAGCAGTCTGGGTACCTTAGCTGTCAGGTAGTAGGGGTTGCACTTGAACCTTGGAGTCAAGATCGCTTAGTAGAGGAGTTTAAAGTTGCGCTCGGTAATGATAACGAGAGCGTGGACCAAGACACCCTGGAGTCGTTATTCTCAAAGGTGTCTTACGTGCACGGTGACTTCTCTGATCACAACACCTATCTTCGCCTAAAAGATGTAGTGGGTAAGTACAGAAATCCGCTGTACTACCTTGAGATTCCCCCGTCTCTATTTGCGCCGGTGATTCATGAACTCGCCTCGGTTGGCTTAGCGGACAAGGGTAGGTTTCTTATCGAAAAGCCATTTGGAACTGACCTGAGTTCTGCAAAGACTCTCAACGATACCTTGCACAGGGTTATCGCAGAAGAACAGATACTGCGTATCGACCACTTTTTAGGCAAGCAACCCGTTTTGGATATCTCTTACTTGAGATTCGCAAACGAGATTATCGAGCCGATGTTATCTAGAGAACATGTGGACTCGATCCAGGTGACGATGGCCGAAGACTTTGGAGTAGAAGATAGGGGATCTTTTTATGATAAGGTTGGGGCGGTTAGAGATGTAGTACAAAATCACCTCTTACAGGTACTTTCTCTTATGACGATGGAGATCCCTACATCAAACAGCTATGGAGCGATTTGGGATAAAAAGGCCGATCTTTTAAAGGCAGTGACCCCTATGAACCCAAAGACTACGGTCTTTGGACAGTACGAGGGGTATCTTGATGTTCCTGGAGTAGGACCACATTCGAAAACCGAGACCTATGTCGCAACCGAAGTCGCTATCGAGAACTGGAGATGGCATGGAGTCCCTGTATTTATTCGAGCCGGAAAAGCTCTCTCTGTGCGTTCGACTGAACTTAGAGTTATCTTTAAAAGAGCTCCTCACCTTCCCTACGTAAGTGACTTGGGTGACCTGCCGCCAAATGAAATGATTCTACGCATTGACCCCAATCCGAGTCTTAGACTGCAGTTGGCATCTAAGGATGCAGTAGGGAGTCGAGGCAGATCCGTGTCTTTGGATCTGCCTTTTGAAGAAGAGCTGGGAAAGCTACCTCTACCCTATGAACGTTTAATACATAACGCCTTGATCGGTGACTATTCGTTATTTACAAGGGAGGATTCGGTAGAAGAGAGCTGGCGAATTGTGCAACCCTTGCTGGACCCCGACAAGAGCGTAATAGGCTACAAAAAGGGTAGCTTTGGTCCTTCCGATGCAGACGCACTGTGCAAAGGGCACTTGTGTTGGCAGACGCCTTGGATGTAGCGAGCGAAGTTTTAACGAGTAACTAACTCCAAAGTCAGAAAGGATATGGGCAGATGGCATCAGATGCTTCAATGCAACTTGGAATGGTAGGCCTTGGTCGAATGGGTGCGAACATAGTGCGTCGACTAATGAGAGATGGACATCGATGTGTAGTCTATGACGTCAATCGCAAAGCCGTAGACGAGTTGGTGAAAGAGGGAGCAGCCGGAGCGTACTCCTACGAGGAGTTTGTTGGCAAGCTAGAGGTGCCAAGGAGTATCTGGCTCATGGTCCCCGCGGGTCCGATCACCGAAGATGCTATCTCTAAGCTATCTGATTACTTGAGTGCAGGTGACGTAGTAATTGACGGCGGTAACTCCTACTACCGTGATGATATAAAACACGCAGGCAGTCTCCGCTCCAAGGGGATTCATTTTGTTGACTGCGGTACGAGTGGTGGAGTCTGGGGGCTTGAACGCGGGTACTGTCTCATGATTGGAGGAGAGCGCGAAGTTGTCGAAAGGCTTGACCCGATCTTTGACTCCTTGGCACCGGGAGTAGATGCCGCTGTGCGAACTACTGGAAGATCTGGAGAGGTTACCTCTGAAGAGAAGGGCTATCTGTACTGTGGTCCGAGCGGTGCAGGGCACTTTGTTAAGATGGTTCATAACGGGATTGAGTATGGGATGATGGCCGCGTACGCGGAAGGCTTGAATATCTTGCACAGGGCAAATGTCGGGAAAGAGGATTTTGTAGCTGATGCAGAGACGGCGCCGCTTTCAAATCCGGAGTTTTACCAGTACGACATCGACACCGCAAAGGTAGCTGAACTTTGGCGTAGAGGCAGCGTAGTGCAGTCGTGGCTGTTAGATCTCACCGCTGAGGCGCTTTTTGACTCTCCGACTTTAGATAAGTTTCAAGGTCGAGTATCGGACTCCGGAGAAGGTCGATGGACATCGGTAGCAGCTATTGATGAGGGTGTTCCCGCACCTGTACTTACTACCGCCCTATACTCAAGATTTTCTTCTCGTAACCTCTCGGACTTCGGCGATAAGGTACTCTCCGCTATGAGAAAGGGCTTTGGCGGTCACGACGAGAAGGCAGAATAGGCTGCTGGATCTCCTAGATAGCCGAGTTCGGCCTGATCATAGATAGCCCGAGGAGCTAGCCAGCGACGTTCTTGATTCAATAGTACGAGCTATAACCTTAATTGAGTCATAACGATAGCTCCTCTAGACTTGTATCGTAGACAAGGAGATAGGTGCGGTACGCTCTAAGACAGAGGTGGGTTCGAATCTTAACGAGCTACGTGTTGGCCTTAGGCGGCGTGGTTGTCAGCGTATATCTTCTCGTTCCAAAGACCTCGGAGTTAAGGGCTATCAGATCGGTATTGAACGACTCCGATACGTGGCTTTTGCTAGTGGCGGGAGGCTTGGAACTTCTATCTATCTGGTTCTATGCCCTTACAACGAGACAGCTGACGCAACGACATAAGGAACGGATCTCAAAGAGATTTATTCTTGCAGTAACGGTAGCAGCGACCGCTATTGGCAATTCACTTCCATTTGGAGCGGGAGTCACCGCCGTGTATGCGTTTCGGAAGCTGGAGAGCCGTGGGGTAAGCCGTAAGGACTCTGTTCTCGCTGTAGGCGCTACGAACGCGGTTGCCGTAGCTACTCTTGCTCTCTTGGCTGCTCTAAGTGCACTGTTAGGTGGGAGTACAGTTCTAAATGGAGGCGATATCGTCATACTGTTGGGTGTGGGTGCACTTGCGTTTTTGTTGGTTGCATACGTCCGACTCGCAGTAAGGTCCCTCGTCTACGTATTTGAAGTTCTAAGGGGCCTGCGAAGGTATGGCTTTGGCGAGGCTCGAGATAGGGCTAGAACAAAAGGTGCCGAGGTGGCTGACTTTGAACTCTCACGAGCTGACCTCGCCTTTGCGTCCTTCTATGCCTTCTTGAACTGGTTCTTTGACCTGTTGGCGCTCCTGTTGGCGGTTCATATCGTTCACGCCCACGTTCCATTGTTTGGAGTTGTGGCAGCCTACTTCGTCGGAGCCCTTGCGGCTAACCTACCGATAACTCCAGGCGGATTGGGCGTAGTTGAGGGATCTCTTGCGGTTGCATTAATAGCATTTGGTGGGGGCCGTACGACGGTTCTTGCCGCGGTTTTGCTTTATCGTCTAGTTAGCTTTTGGATCTGGTTGCCTACGGGATGGATAGTTCACTTTGTCATGTCTTTTTTTAATCAAAGACAGCATCGTATGACCGTTGAGTTCGTTGAAACGCTTGTAGATGGGGAGGTATCGAGCTAATGAGACGAAGAACTGTCGGAGTCATCTCATCGGTAGCTTTGACCTTGAGCCTTTCTAGTTGTGGCGCCTCCAACTCCACGGTAGGGACCTCGGCAAACAACTGCTTGATACCGCTAGCTGCCGCACTTCGTTCGCACCATCAAGGTACTCAACTCCTTGGAGTTCGCCTGGTATCAAGTGAGGTAGCTATGAGGTATCACTTTATTAGATCTACAACCCATAGAGACGTCTGTCTTGTGGGCTTTCGTCTAAGTAGTAGTGCTTCGGACAGTGACTCTATGGTGGTGTACGCCTACTACCAAAGTTCGTCTAAAGTGGTCGGAGTTCGTACCATGCAACGGCATAGATTTAGAATAAACCACCTTCTGTGAGTCCTCATAGGATGTACCAAAGTAAACCGTCCTATTCAGAGGTTCGTTTTTGGTTTTTAGAGCGGGCTCTCATGGACGGATCTAAGATTACCTTTCGAATCCGAACCGACTTTGGCGTGACCTCGACGCACTCGTCGTCGCTTATGAACTCTAGAGCCGACTCCAAGGTATGTGTATGAGGAGGAGAGAGCCTTACTAGCTCTTCTGCCGTGGATGACCTTACGTTCGTTAACTTCTTTTCTTTGGTCGGATTTACATCCATATCTTCAGTACGGGAACTCTCCCCGATGACCATACCTTCGTAGACCTCCTCGGTAGGTGCGATAAAGAGCTGACCTCTTTCTTGAAGGTTTAACAGTGCGTACGATGTGGCAACACCGCTTCGATCAGCTACGAGTGAACCGGATGACCTGGTCCGAATGTCCCCAGCGTGCGGGGCGTAAGAGTCAAAGGCATGGTGCAAGATAGCAGTACCACGAGTATTTGACAGAACCTCTGATCTCAGTCCGAGCAGCCCTCGTGAAGGAATGAGATAGATTGCGCGCATCCATCCGCTACCATTTTGCGTCATGGACACTAGCGAAGCTTTCCGAACGGCTACTGACTGCGTTAGTGCACCAAAGTACTCTTCCGGTATATCCACCTCTAGTCTCTCGAAAGGCTCTTCAAGCTTTCCGTCGGCACCTACTCTGGTGATCGCCCTTGGTTTTCCTACTGTAAGTTCGAATCCTTCTCGGCGCATAAGTTCAATCAATACCGCAAGAGCCAGCTCGCCTCGACCTTGAACCTCGAAGCTGTCGGCTCTGTCTGTAGGAAGTACCTTGATCGAAACGTTTCCTATGAGTTCGTTGTCAAGTCGAGTCTTTATTAGACGAGCTGTTACTTTTTTCCCATCTCGTCCCGAGAGCGGCGAGGTGTTTGCTGAGAAGTTCATAGAGATAGCTGGTTCTTCGACCTCGATAGGAGGAAGTGGGAGAGGTGTTTCAACCGATGTGAGCGTCTCACCGATAGTAACATCAGGTATGCCGGCAACTACAGCGATATCACCACAGTGGACGATATCTGCTGGAACTCTATCGAGGTTCTGAGCGACGAAGACCTCGCCGATCCTGACTCGACTATTTGAGCCGTCTCTTCTATACCATGCGACGGTCTCACCTCTCCTTAGAGCACCGTTCATCACTCTACATACGGCAAGTCGTCCTAGATACGGAGAGGCATCGATGTTGGCTACAAGCGCCTGAAGTGGCGCTGTGTCCTCGCCCACTAAGGGATGTATGTACTTGGTTAGGGTCTCAAAAAGTGGCTCAAGGGTGGTCGACTCCTCTTCGAGTGATCTCTTAGCCCAGCCCGAGCGACCAGAGGCGTAAAGTATGGGAAACTCAATCTGCGTTTCATCGGCACCAAGGTCGATAAAGAGCCCCAAAATATCGTCGAGAACCTCATCTGGACGTGCGTCTGGTCTGTCAATTTTGTTGATCACAACGACGATCGGTAGCGTTGCCTCAAGTGCTTTACGTAAAACAAAGCGAGTCTGAGGAAGAGGTCCCTCGGCAGCATCCACGAGTAAGATAGCACCGTCGACCATTGTTAGACCGCGCTCAACCTCGCCTCCAAAGTCTGCGTGACCGGGAGTATCGACTATGTTGATTTTAGTGCCGTTCCACTCCAAGGCGATGTTCTTTGCCAAAATGGTGATACCTTTTTCTCGCTCTAAGTCCATAGAGTCAAGCACGCGGTCAACGACCTCTTGGTTATCTCGGAAAGCCCCACTTTGTCGTAGCATGGAGTCCACAAGGGTAGTTTTCCCATGATCTACGTGGGCTATTATAGCTACGTTTCGGATTTCAGTGAACAAGGACTTAGACCCACCTTCGAGTATTGCAAAAGTACAACGCATGTTGTAGCGTTAGAGTATGTATTCTACCCTTGATCTTTTGGTTTTCTCTCCGAGCGAGTGAACTCTCGTTCAAGATCGTCCATAGTGAGGGGTTCAGGGTCGGCGCCGATCTCTTCATATCGATTCGCTCGTATGACTATGGCTATTGAGGTCCCCCAAAGTATCCCAAGTGATATGAGTTTTGATAACCCGCCCGCAAGCTCTTGGTCTGCTACTGCTGAGATACCAAGGGCGGAGATATGTGCTGCATAGACGGGGTAGAAGGAGTGACGTGCGAAGATTAGAACGAATGCAGGGAAAGACGGTATAAGACTCTGTGCAAATAAGTAGATTACTCGACCCATTGTTGACATCTGACGTACTCCAGGCATAAGGCCGAGCGCAGCGATCCACATCACCGCTCCGGCGGCAATAAGTTCAGCATGTAGCGAAGTTCGAAATAGAGTATTTTTTGATTGCTCAGTTACGATGCTCGAGAGCATTGACGCCACTATGGAACTGGAGAAGATAAAAGTAGACAGAATAGGGCGGGTGGCGTGAGTTAGGATTAGGTCGGTAGATCGATGACGAGTTAGCTTTACCACCAACCACCGTGGAAGCCCGAGTAACATCAAAGGAACCGCTACCAACATAATAAGTAGGTTCTGTCCGAGATACGCCGTGACGGAGTAGAGACGAGCAAGGTTCTCTATTGGGTAGTTGGTGAGAAGAACAAGCACTACTACGCCGAGTGTGAACCTTCGACGTTGGGTTTTTGTCGAATACAAAGAGAGGTACCCTCTCTTGCTGTAGGTTCGACCAATGTACCTAGCCTGCTTTCTCCCATAGTGGTAAAGTGAGAAGAGGTAGGCCGATAACAGTCCAACTCCAGACGCTAAAGATACATAGTTAATCGATACTTCGAATGGTCCTGTCATTCAACCCACTTAACGCCAGCTCGTTTACTACACTATCAAACGGATCGTGTTGCTCACAACTCTTAGCGTCATTAGCGTTGATAAACGTCTGATTGCGTAACATGAGCTATTCACCAAGGTCTACGATTATGAGATGGCCTCTAACGACTCGTTTATGCATCTAGTCAATCTATTTGAGCTATTAACGTCTACTAAGCGCCCTTTGTCTTACGAAGAGATTGTCCAGGAGTTACCAGATCTTCCAAACGGTACAGCTGCAAAGAGGCAGGCCTTTGAGCGAGCTAAGAGTTCGTTGAAGTCTTTAGGGATACCGATCCATGTAACTGAGTCCCCAACTAGTAAGGCACAAGGCTACATTATCTACAAGAAAGACTTGACTTTAGACGTGGAGTTTACTAAAGACGAGGAGGTGGCTTTGGCATTTGCTCTTAGCTCCGTTGGCTCTCCGTCTTTTGGTAGTACGGCCACATTGCGCAAGCTGGGACTTGACGAGAACCCTTCCCCACTGCGCGTTTTTTCTGGCGACATAGATGGCGTGTTCGTCGATCTGTTTCAAGCTATTGCTACCAAGACGCCGATATCTTTTCACTACGGATCTGAGGACAAGGAACGGGAGCTAAGTCCATATGGTCTGTTGAATAGGTGGGGCAGATGGTACCTTTTGGGACGTGAGAGTGAGAACTCTCCCATAAAGAGTTTTCGAGTCGATCGCATCTCTCAAGAGATTGAGACTAAAGAGACGGGAAGCTACATTACTAGACCAAGCGACTTTAAGATGGACGATCTTTTAAGTAAGGATCCGTGGAATATAAAGGTCTCCGAGCCGGAGACGGTTGTTGTGGGTTACCTTGGGGATGGAGCTGGGCTTGACTGGTTTTTTGCTAATAGGTCAGAGGTTGAGTTACCTAAGGATTATCAAGATCTAAATAACTCTGAGCGTAGTGTCCGAGCC
>JAJYGI010000003.1 GCA_021790735.1 Actinomycetes bacterium
CGACAAGATATAAGACTCCTAGAGTCGCAAGTCCACTTAGTAGACCTCTCCCCCAGTGAGAGGTCCGTAAATTTTGGGTCAACTTCTACTTCTTATTTGATGATCGGCCGAAGTAAAGGTGGAACAAGATCTATAGATCCTGAGAGCTTTGGAGCAACAAGGGTGAGGCCAACCTTCTTTAGTAGACTTTGACCCTCTTTAGAGTAGAGGTACTTGATAAAAGACTCGGCTCCTCTCATATGAGGGGCCCCTTTGACAAGTGCAACTGTAAAGGTAGCACCAAGATCGATCCCAGTTGATATCGTAGGGATCTTGGCGAGAGCAGCTTCATTTGAGTAAAAAAAACCTGCGTCTAGCTGTCCAGCCTCGAGTCTAGAGACCAACGTCTCTTCAGGAAAGACCTGTGCGGGGTTCTCGGTAGAGCCTAGAATCTGAGTAACAAGTCCTGGGTCATGTAACTTTGCTGCCTCCTCCTCGACAAGTTTTATGGTAAGGACACCTTTAGGATCGAGCTTTGGATCGGTCCTACCCAAGAGAAACCCTCTTTCAGCCATCACCTGATACCAAGGTCTCTTTTTAAGTTGAGTTGCAAAGGTAGAGTTCGGATTGTATCCGATGAGAAGCGGAGCTTTTGCAAGGTAGAGGTACCAGTTCACCCAGTTTCCATTGGCGCTTCCCTCTAAAGTGGCGTCCACCTTAGGTGACGCAGAGATAAAGACATCTGCGACTTCGATCCTATCTTTTATCTCATTTGCTAGAGCAGAGGCTCCACCTGGAAGCCCTTCCAGGGTAAAGCCTGTAGCTCTATCGAAAGCAGGTCCTATCACCTTAGTTACCGCGCCGACCAACGAGCCAGCATAGAGAACGTCCACTGGTCCTGATCCCTTTATTACTCCAGAGCTCTGAGTCTCAGTTGAAGAGGCCGAAGTCGTACTCTTTAGCGGTGCACCGTTCCCACAAGCACTTGTTAAGATACCCCCCAGCAACACTAAAGCGAAGGTCTTGGGGCTTGTCCTTCCATAGCGCCTCACAGATCCTCTCAACACCTAATCCTCCTCACAACTAACGGTATCCAGTGATCGCCTGCAGCTCGAGCCGAAATCTTTGAGAGACGATCTCTCCACCTACTTTGGCAACAAGTCTCTCATCAACGACCTCTTTGTCGTACAAGAGCTCGCTACTTTGAACATCAACAGTTTCAAAGTGCAGTCCATGAGCGAGAGCCGCACTTAAAGACGTAAGACCAACGTCTGCCGATCCCACAGCTAGCTGCATTGCTACTTGCTCATGGTCTTTGCAGATAAGGAAACGTTCAAATGCACTATAGGGATCTACACCCAAAGGCGTAAGTTTCGAGAGCATAAAGTCATAGACCCCTGATCCCTCCGACCGTCCAGCAAAGACAACTTCGGAGCCGACCATATCGACAAAGGTCGTAGACGTCGAGAGTCCAGGCCGATACGCTAACACTAGCTCCCACTGCGAAAATGACATCGATTCAAACCCTTGTGTATCTGCTTGGGACTCTTCTGAGTGATGAAGCACAGCGAAATGCGTGTTCCGATCCCTAAGATCTGAGATAGAGTCACGATTAGGTTTGTTGAGCCAGCGATGATGTACCTTTTTCCCCTGCATCTCCACGTACTGTGATAGCACTGCAAGAGCTGGATCGCAGCCAGTATAGATCGTTGACTCCCACCCCGAAAGTGAAACCTCCTTCACTCCGTCTTCACTTTCGTATCCCAACACATCCGCACCCATCTTCGTACCTTGGTGGTCGCTAGGCAACCTAACGAGACGCCTATCCCCGCCGAAGTCCGCAACCATATATCTCGATAGCTCTAAAGCCTCTAGTTCAGGAGTAACCTTTTCACTACCGAAAAGATCTTCTACCGAGCTATGCAAAACCTCAGCGATCCTTATAGCCACATCTACCCTCGGAGCTGAGGCCATAGACTCAACAGCGATATAGGCCTGTCGAGATAGTCCGACTAAAGAGGCTATCTCTTGCTGGGTAAGATCGAACTTGAGACGTCGATCCCTGATCTTTGACATGAGGACTAATATAACACAGATGTAAAGCAGACACTACATAATCAGATAGTTTGTCTAGTTATCTTTACATCACAGAAGAAAAAAGCGCCTCCATGAAGCCCCCAAAAGCCATAAGTTCAAGGTCTCTACCCACCCTACCCACTAGCTGAACACCTATTGGGAACGACTCTTTATCAAGTTGGAAAGGCACAGTGGCCGCTGGGGCTCTCGTCAAATTGAATGGATAGGTGAATCTCACCCAGTTCGCATCGGCAGGTTCCGCCTTGTCGTGAGCGATGAGAGTAGGGGGAATGCTTGCACACGTCGGGGTCATGAGTAGATCAAATCCTTGCATCTTTTCAGCAACTCTTTTGGAGATCTCATGAGCCGCGCCCTGTGCTCTTAGCAGGTCTTGCGCAGTCAACTCTGTAACGTATCCAAGCCACTCTCTCGTCTGGGGTTCTATCAACTCCCAACCACTGTCTTTTAGATCATCCTCTACTCCAAATAGTGTGTAAGAAAGTGCCAAGGTCATAAAGGGTTCTAACGGATCTTCAACCAATACATCCTCAACCATCTCTACGGCTATACCTTGTGCCTCGACTAACGCAACCGCACTATCAAACGCCTTTGAAACCTCTGGCGTAGTCGGCGCATAACCTAGCGTCTTTGAAGCCAAGATCCTAACTGGTGACCGTTGTGAAGCCCAGTACTGATAAAAGAGTCCGAATGGACGCTCTCTCGAACGAAAGTCTCTCTCATCCACACCAACCACTTCATCAAGGACGTATGCGATCTCCTTTAAAGTCGCCGCCATCGGACCAACGCTGCTCAGGTCTATCCAAGAGCCCTTTGAAGGAGTCACTGGGACTAGGCCCACGGAGCACTTAAATCCAGAGATTCCACATGCGGCAGAGGGAATTCGGATCGAACCGCCTCCATCTGATCCGGTAGCAAGTGGGATGAGACCTCCCGATATCGCCGCAGCAGATCCACCAGAGGATCCTCCAGCAGTTCTGGCAAGGTCCAACGGGTTTCGAGTATCCCCAAAGACGGCGTTGAATGTCTCGGATCTTAGACCAAACTCTGGGGTATTGGTCTTGCCTACTACGATCGCTCCTTGAGCGATCAGCCTTTCTACCATGATTGAACTCGTCTGTGACGCTTGATCTGATCGGTACAACGCCGATCCCTTGGAAGTTGTAAAACCACAAACGTCCTCAAGGTCCTTTACGCCGAACGGCACGCCTAACAGTCTTCCGTAGATCTCTCGTCTCACGATCGCTTGGTCTATACGATCTGCGGTGTCAAACGCCCGGTCTAGATCTACCGCTACGAAAGCACCGATCTCTTGATTCTTCGCCTCATAGTTCGAAGCAACCTCTGACACCACTTCACGCGCAGAGATGACCTTGCTTGCGACCATGTCAGAGATATCGACGAGGTCAAACCCCAAAAACACTATCGACCTTCCAAGACGAGACCAAAGTCATCAATTTACCATAGACAAGCTTCTCAGATTCGTACTAGAAACTAGCTACCACAACCACGAAACACAGACTCGCTGAGTCAAAACTCACCAAGGAGACTGTAGCAGGTCTACATATTTTATCCTTGAGGTGGAAGAAGGCCATCGGCGAGTTTCTCTGCCATAGCCCACCCAAAGACTACGAGGGAGTCACAGTTTGAGGCATCAACGTTCTCAAAGAACTGACCGTACCCTGAGGAGTCTCTCCGTGCTAGATCGCCATACACCAAGTATCCAACCGTTGATGCATCACCGCTTATGATAAAGGTCTTGTCATCGAGCTGCGATTCAGCTCCATATCTTTTGGATAGTCGTCGAGCCCATGCTCGTTCTTCTCCAGTGGGCTTATGTCCCGGCCTTGGAACGATATCTTCAAGCCCAGCGTACAGATCGTAGCCATCGAGCGAGACCATACGAACACCTACCAGCACGTCCTCATCAGGGAACGCAAGCAGTGCCTTTCGGTACTGTTCGGCAAGGAGTTCGAAAAGATAGTCCTTTTCAAATGAGCCTTCCTTTGACACAGACAGACCAATCAGGATACAAGGGGTACCGCCTATTCGTTCGAGTGTATAAAATACGAACCCACAAAGCTCACCGTCTTGTCGAATGTAAGAACAAAGTACCCAGTCCTCGCGTAGTTTTGAAAGAAAACCTATATCAAAACCGGCTCCCCTAGATAAGGCAAGCTCCGCGAACTCTGCAAGTTCTGCATCTCCGACAGTAATTGCGTCGCCGGTCGTTACGTCAATAGCCATATTTGAGCTACTCCTATTTTCCGTGAACGTTGGTTCCATCCTACCACGAATCACCACACTGTGCAGTAGCGGCTCCTCTTATATGAGCAAATAGTCGCTAAAGAAAAACGTTACCTCCGAAGATCTCCCTCACTGCGCCCACAAAGTTCGCTGAACCATCTACCCAAAAAGACTCATCTAACATAAATATCTTGTCTTCAACACAAAGCTCCAAGGGTACCACTCCTTTATGTTCAAGCACAAGACCCTTCAGTCGCTCTAAGGAGTCGATAGACGCCTGTAACCTCGATAACGTCAAGCGTTGCACGCTAGGTAGTAGGTCTTGATTTAACTCTAAGACACGCAGCTCGATAGCGATTAGCTTTGGTTGATCGTCTCTGAGATCGAACTTTCCCTTCACCAGATATGCGGTGTCTTCCTCTAGGATCTGATTATATTCTGCCATAGTTTTAGGAAACACAAAGACTTCTATCTGGGAGTCAAGATCTTCAAGCACGAAGTTGGCCATAAGTTCACCACGTTTCGTATACCTGCGGACAAGCGAAGTAACGATGCCGGCAACGGTCACCATCTCATCTTTGAACTTGGTTTCACTCTGTTCTTTCAAGGAGGCTATCGTTGTCGAGGCACTTCGTCTTAGCACCTCCTCATACCCTTTGAGAGGGTGATTGGAGACGTAAAGACCCAACATCTCCTTTTCAAACGTAAGCAGCACTTTTTGATCCCACTCGTCGTCTGGAATATCTAGCTCTAGAGTGAGTACAGCGTTCTTGTCCTCGTCGATAGGATCAAAAAGGGAGAACACGCCCTTTGCTGCCTGCTTCTTGGTATCTAGAGCCTTAGAGACTGCGTACTCATGAACGTTTAACAACCCTTTACGGCTATGACCTAAAGAGTCAAAGGCTCCCGACTTTATCAGAGACTCGATCGCTCTCTTATTCAGTACCACTGGATCTGAACGCATCACAAAGTCGCCAAAGGACAGGTAGGGACCGTTGCTCTTACGTTCGTTTACGATCAGCGCGACTAGTGCCTCACCCACGTTCCTCACAGCTGCTAGACCGAAGGAGATCGCTAGATCTCCACTTTGAGACTTGATGACGGTAAAGTCGGCCATAGAGGCGTTGATATCAGGAACATGGACCTCAACGCCTTGCGAGGCAGCTTCATTTAGATAGACAGCAGTTTTCTCCTTGTCATCTTTGACAGAGGTTAGCAAAGCGGCAAGATACTGCACCGTATAGTTAGCCTTGAGCCATGCCGTCTGGTAGGTTACAAGGCCATATCCATATGAGTGACTCTTGTTGAAGGCGTAGTCCGCGAAAGGCTCAATGATGTCGAAGAGTTTGGTGCCTATCTCCTCTCCGTAACCCGTCTTTACACACCCACTTACAAACTTCTCTCGCTCAGCAGCGATCAATGCTCTAATCTTTTTCCCACAGGCTTTTCTCAAGTTGTCAGCCTCTTCGAGCGTGTATCCGGCGAAGCGCTGGGCAACTCGCATTACCGACTCTTGGTAGATCATAAGTCCGTAGGTATCTCCAAGAATCGGAGCTAGGTCTGGGTGCAGATACTCGATCTCTTTACGGGCGTTCTTCCGGTCGGCATAGTCGTTATGCATATTCGCAGCCATCGGCCCAGGCCGATACAGCGCGATGAGAGCAGCCACGTCTCCAAACTCAGTAGGAGCCAAAGACCGGACCAGCGTGCGCATTGCACCACCTTCTAGCTGAAACACACCGATAGTGTCGGCCCGTTGCAACATATCAAAGGTCTTTGGATCGTCAAGTGGAATATGATCGAGATCAGGTCGGTCACCAGTTGAAGACTCGATAACATCGAGAGCTCGCTCGATGACCGATAGCGTACGTAGACCCAAGAAGTCCATCTTCAATAGGCCAAGTTCCTCAACGCCATGCATCTCATACTGTGTAACAACTGGAGAGGTATCTGGATCTACCCCTGGATCCGGTTTTCTCTGGATCGGTAGATACTCTGTAAGTGGTTCATTAGTAATAACCACAGCGGCAGCGTGGATTCCATCTTGGCGCCTCAGCCCTTCAAGACCCTTAGCAACCTCAACGACCTTGGCCGCCTCTGGGTCCGTCTCCACCATCTCTCGCAACTCCGCGGCCATCTTAAAGCCGTCTTCGTAACCCTCTTGTAGCTCTAAGCAAGCCGATATCGGGGTATCTCGTCCAAGTATCAGCGGGGGTATAGCCTTAGCAATCTTGTCTCCAACGCCATAGGGAAGTGCAAGCACCCTTGCAGCATCTCTAACTGCCGCCCGAGCTTTGATCGTAGAGAAGGTTACGATCTGAGCGACGTGATCTTGTCCATATCGTTCCGATGCATAGCGAATCATATCGCCACGGTAACGCTCGTCAAAGTCCATATCGATGTCTGGCATCTGCTTTCTTCCAGGGTTCAAGAACCTCTCAAAGAGCAAGTCATACCTTATCGGATCAAGGTCAACGATCCCCAGACAGTACGCTACACAGCATCCTGCCGCTGATCCCCTCCCCGGACCAACACGTATCCCATGAGTGCTAGCAAACGATATAAGGTCACCGACGACTAAGAAGTACGCAGAGAATCCCATATCTCCTATGACAGATAACTCATAGTCGATTCTTTCAAGAACCTCCTCAGGGATAGGTGTACCGTATCGCTTCACTGCTCCTTCCATAGTTAGATGACGTAAAAAATTGCTTGACGACTCCTCGTAACTCTCCGACTGAAACTGAATCGGAACCTCGAACTCAGGGAGTTTAGGATGCCCAAACTCGATCTCGACGTTGCATCGCTCCGCGATCGCCAACGTAGTATCGCAGGCTTCAGGAACCTCGCTAAAGAGCTTTCGCATCTCTACAGCAGACTTTAGGTAGTGCTCCTCTCCTTCAAATCTGAATCGCTTCTCATCTGAGAGTCGTGCACCGGTCTGTACGCACAACAAGGCGTCATGTACCACAGCGTCTTCACGATGGGTGTAGTGCGAGTCGTTCGTTGCAACGAGTGGCGCCCCAATAGATCGAGCGATCTCAATTAACTTAGGATTAGTTCTCTTTTGTTCTTTGATCCCGTGATCTTGAAGCTCTACAAAGAGGCTTTCCCGCCCAAAGATATCCTGTAATCGACCGGCTATCTTTCGCGCCCCTTCGAAGTCGTCTCGAAGCAATGACTGAAGTACGAGTCCACCTAGACAACCCGTAGTTGCGATAAGTCCCTCATGGTAACGCTCTAGAAGTTCCCAATCGATCCTAGGTTTGTAGTAGTAGCCCTCAAGATAGGCTAAAGAGGCCAGCTGAATAAGGTTTTTATAACCCTTGGAGTTCTCAGCGAGCAGTATAAGGTGGTAGTAAAGCTTCTCACCGCCTTCGCCTTCGCCGCCACCGTCATCGATTCGACCCCGTCGAGTAGGACGCTCGCTCCTATGTTCGCCCGCCATATACGCTTCGATCCCAATGATCGGGTTAACACCCACACTTCGAGCAGACTTATAGAAATCCAACACACCGTACATATTGCCGTGATCGGTGATGGCGACCGCTGGCTGTCCGTCTCTGTTCACCGCTTGCATTAGATCTTTTACTCTTGCGGCTCCGTCCAACATAGAGTACTCAGTATGAGTATGTAGATGAACGAACGAACTGCTACCCATATTATCGCTCCATCACAGATAAAACTCGTTACTCCACACTAAGAGATAGCAGGGTTTATCCACACTAAGAAATACAGTCAAATCTGCATTCCTTCTAAGTAAGTACGAACTAAAAGATCGTCATCTAACAACAGCGTTATCTCACTATCGCCTCGACTTTGCGATAACATCGGATGTAGCTCACTGACGCAGTGAATTGGAGGGGAACAATGAAAACTCAAGCAGCCGTACTTTGGGAGACTGGGGGAAAGTGGAGCGTAGAAGATATCGAGTTAGATGGTCCAAAAGACAGAGAGGTCCGGGTCAAACTTGCTTCTTCAGGTCTTTGTCACTCTGACGAACATCTGGTAACAGGGGACCTGCCTGCGCCACTTCCAATAGTAGGCGGACACGAAGGCGCCGGCATAGTCGAGGCTGTAGGAAGCGCCGTAACTGGCATCCAAGAGGGTGACCATGTTGTCTTAGGATTCATCCCATCTTGTGGGAAGTGTGAAGCCTGCTCTCACGGCTATCAGAACCTTTGCGAGATGGGAGCCTACATCTTGTCCGGTGAGGAGCTAGCAGGTGGTCAAAGAGTTCATGCAAAAGGTACCGACATCGGTACGATGTGTTGTCTTGGAACCTTCTCACCTTACGTGATAGCTCATGAAGACTCTGTAATAAAGATCGACGACAACATTCCACTGGATAAAGCCTCCTTGGTAGGTTGTGGAGTGACAACGGGTGTGGGCTCGGCTATATACGCCGGCAAAGTACGTGCCGGCGACACAGTAGTAGTTATTGGGTGCGGTGGAATCGGCTCAAACGCCATTCAGGGAGCTAAAATTGCCGGGGCTACTCAGATTATCGCAGTGGATCCAGTTCAGTTCAAACTCGATCAAGCCAAAGTATTTGGAGCAACTCACTTCGCCTTTACCATCGAAGAAGTGCAGGCGATGATCGGTGACCTCACACGAGGGGCTATGGCTAACGTAGCGATAATCACCACTGGAGTAGGGACCGGCGACCTCGTAGCCCCAACAATGGGACTTGTAGGCAAGAACGGAACAGTCGTTGTAACAGCCATAGCGCCTTGGACACAAAATGACGTCTCTTTGTCGCTCCTAGACATGACTTTA
>JAJYGI010000150.1 GCA_021790735.1 Actinomycetes bacterium
GCGACGATCTCGTCGTTCAAACCGACTGGCTTTTGCAGAGTGGAATCCATGGTCGGCTTCGACGAGGACCTTTAGCGCACTGAGGCTTAGCTGCGTGGATTCGCGGTCGACTTACGTTCAAGGAACTGACCCAACGCGAGCATTTTAGAGAGTCTGCGTTGGGTCTTTACGCTTCTTTCGATGAGTTACATATCCCGCTTCTTGGTGAAGGAGGGGATCGTAACGCACTGCTTATATCAAGAGACTCATCTACTCGTCCTCGCAACTAACGGACTTTGCGTAGATGATTCCTTCGGAGGTTGAGAGCTGCTCGGTGATCTCTTCGGGTATCTCTTGATCTGTCGCGATTATCATGAGCGCAGTTCCACCTGTACTTGTTGGACTGACACCCATAGAGGAGATCGATATTCCGTTCTCGCCCAAAACGGTACCTACGAGTCCAATCTTGCCCGGTCGATCGTCGTTTTTGACCACAAGCATATTCTTAGCTGGTGGAACCTCAACTGCGTGACCGTCTACTTCAACTATTTTGGGTGTGTTGGATGGACCTATTGTCGTTCCTGAGACGGAGTGTTTCGCTGATCGAATCGAGATGAGAGATACATAGTCTTTAGGAGTCGAGGAGGTGGTTTCGGAGATCTCTAGTCCGCGTTCCGCAGCTAGCTGTGGTGCATTGACGTAGGATACGGGTTCATTGGTTCCTGCCGCAAAAAGCCCCTTAATCGCGGACAGAGTTAAGATGCGAGTATCTTCAGTTGCGATGTTTCCCTGGTACTCTAACTGAACAGAGGAAGGGAGTGCGTCTGAAAGAGACCCAAGGAATCTTCCTAAAGCCTCAGCGATACCAAGGAAAGGCTTGATAGCTGGAGAGGCTTCCGAGGCGTTTATATTTACTGCAAAAGGTACAAACTCGTTCGAGAAGGCAAGAAGAAGCTGCTCTGCTATGGTGATGCCTGCCTTGTCCTGTGCTTCGGTAGTCGAAGCGCCGAGGTGAGGTGTTACGACTACTTGAGGATGTCCTACTAAGGGCGACCCGTGTGGTGGTTCTTCAGCGAATACGTCGAGTGCGGCACCACCAACTTTGCCAGACGAAATGGCTTCGTAGAGTGCTTCTTCATCGACGATTCCGCCACGAGACGCGTTTATGATTCGTATCCCGTCTTTGGCCTTTGCTAGTAGATCTTTGTTAATCAGGCCAAGGGTCTCTTTCGACTTCGGAAGGTGGATAGATACGAAGTCGGCAGAGGATATCAAATGTTCCAATGAGTGAAGTCCTACTCCCATCTTCTCCGCTCTCTCTTGTGATATGTAGGGGTCATAGGCGATGAGAGTCATGCCAAAGGCTAGGCATCTTTGAGCGACTAGAGCTCCGATTCGACCTAGGCCGATGATTCCCATAGTCTTTCCATAGAGCTCGACGCCTTCGAACTTAGACCTTTCCCACTTACCCTGAACCAAAGAGTTGTGTGCCTGAGGGATGTTTCGTGCTTGGGAGAGCAGAAGAGCAATAGCGTGTTCTGCTGCGGAGAGAATATTGGACTGTGGAGCGTTTACTACCATCACTCCATGTTGAGTTGCGACTTTTACATCGACATTGTCGAGTCCGATTCCGGCACGTCCCACTACCTTGAGTTTGGGGGCGTTTTCGATAACCTCTTTAGTAATCTTTGTGGCCGAGCGGACTACGACACCTTCGGTGTCTGACATCAGTTCGAGCAACCGCTCTGGAGTGGGATTTAACTCTATTACGACCTCGTGTCCACCTTGTCGAAGAAGGTCAACTCCGTTTTGTGCTATCTCCTCGGCAATTAAAACTTTGGCCATATGTCACCTTTCCCTCGAGTCTTTGCCACAAAGACTGGTTCAAACCGCTAACTATAACCTAGCAAGTCATAATTTGAAAATTGGTTGTACCAGTGACGAGGTTTGGCTTTTGTTCTGCGCCTTGTTAATTTCGTGGGGTCTCAGCCCACGACTTCTCTTTGTCAATCCTGGGCTCTCCTGGTAGACCAAGAACTCTTTCCCCCAAAATATTTTTCATAATCTCAGAGGTTCCACCCTCTATAGAGTTTGCTCGAGATCGCAAAAACGCTTTAGGAAGGTCGTACGTTGCACGAATGCGATCGCCTTGTTCGTCCGTAAAGTCTGGTCTATGCATCTCGTAACTCTCGTACAAGAGACCGTCGTGACCGAGGAGATCGATAGCAAAGGAGTAGATCTTTTTGTTAAGTTCAGCGTATAGCAACTTTGCTACTGATCCCTCAGGTCCGGGATTTCCGGCACTTCTTGTCTGGCCGGCTCTAATATTGAGTAATCTTCCTGCTTCAGCTGAGGTCCATAGTTTCATAAAGTCTGCTTTTTGTTCGGGAGTTACATGGGTAGAGTTCTTTATAATCTTAAGCGCTTCTCCAATTGCACCAGAGTTACGCGGGGCTATATTCCCACCGATGGAGAGCCTTTCGTTCATTAACGTCGTGATCGCACCTGACCAACCACTTCCAACGTTGCCTAGCCTCTGGGAGTCTGGGACTCTGACCTCGTTGAAGAAAACCTCGTTGAACTCAGCGTCGCCGGTAATTTGACGAAGTGGACGTACCTCTACTCCAGGAGTTTGCATATCAACGACGAAGTAGGTTAGACCTTTGTGTTTGGGTAGATCTGGGTCGGTACGAGCTAAAAGCATTCCCCAGCGAGATACGTGTGCTAAGGTCGTCCAAGTCTTCTGCCCATTTACAATCCAGAGGTCTCCGTCTCGTTCTGCTCGAGTTGCGAGGCTGGCTACATCTGACCCTGCCCCCGGCTCTGAGAACAGTTGACACCAGATCTCCTCAGTTGTAAAACAGGGACGTAGGAGCCTCTCGGCAAGCTCTCGGGATCCGTGGGTAAAGACGGTTGGAGCCGCCATACCTACGCCTATTGGATTTCGAAAGAAGTTGTTTGGTGCTCCAGCTTTTCTAAGTTCACTTTGAACAAGCTCTTGGTAAGAGGGGGGTATCTCAAGTCCACCGAGTCCTTTGGGAAAGTGTACATAAGCTAATCCCAAGTCAAACTGCGCGCCCCAGAACTCAACGGGGTTTGTTCTACTGGGAGGATAGCTCTCCAATAGTTCTGTAACTATAGCCATGAGATCGGTTTCGGTCCTAGCTTCAGCGCCTACATTGGTCAACTTTTGCTCCTTGATTAAGCGTGTAAGTACTTTAGCAAACTCTGCTTAGCTATTTGTATCAAGGAGATTGCCTGAGACTTGAATTTTAAACCAGCTGTGGTAGCTGCGTAGTTGTGTTCAGGGAATTAGTACGGTGGGCTACACTTCGAGTAGGTCAAGATATCGAAAGTAGAGTGGCGAGGTCAAGCGTGTATCCATGGAGTCGAGAGTTTGAGGGCCGTTGGGAGAGTCATGAGATTGAGAGCGAAGCTCTAAAGGGTAACCCTCTAGGAGATCCTCATAAGAGGCCGATATACGTCTACTTGCCGCCATCTTACGACACCTCTGTGGATCTGTACCCAGTTATATATGTCCTTCAAGGAATGACGGGCCAGGTGGATATGTGGTGGAACCGGTCGGCTTTTAGACCCACTACGCCAGAGTCTATAGATAGGTTGTTCTCAGATCCAGATGTTCATGACGCTATCGTTGTGCTTCTTGATGCTTGGACGTCTTATGGAGGCAGTCAGTTTCTAAACTCAAAGGGCACTGGTAGGTACCTTGACTATGTAACTGAGGACGTTGTTGGCTATATAGACGAGAACTTTCGAACCGTTCCTGATGTCGCTAAGCGAGCCGTGACTGGCAAGTCGTCTGGTGGTTATGGTGCAATGGTGTTACCGATGCTTAGGCCAGGAGTCTTCGGCGCTCTCTCCACTCATGCTGGAGACGCAGCCTTTGAGTGGTGTTATCAGGGTGACCTCGCTCAAAGTGCTAGAGCCCTGATTGAACACTATAACGGAAGCTTTGATGAGTTTTGGGCGGATTTTAGGACACGTCCTGCCTTTACTAAGCCGTGGGATCCGGTTCTTTTGAACGTCTATGCTATGGCTGCATGTTACTCAACCGATGATGATGGTACTGTGCGCGTTCCCTTTGATGCTCGAAGTGGCCTCATAGATGACGATGTCTGGTCACGGTGGTTGGCTCTCGACCCGGTACGCCTGGCTAGAACTCATGTCGAGGAACTGAAGCTGCTCAAAGGTATCTGGATCGATGCGGGGCGCTCTGATGAGTACTATCTTGATGTTGGTGCTCGGTGTTTTTCGGAGGTGCTCTCTACCTTGGGGGTGAAACATCGTTTTGAACTCTTTGATGGACGCCACGGATCTATAGAGTACAGATATCCCAGTGCGATAAGGTATCTCGCAGAGGTTCTACATACTTAGTCACTTAGCCTTAGCATGACAGCGCTGCGGAGTCGGAGTGATCTATGTAAATTAGCTGTAGTTGTAAGATAATGGTGATAGGAGAAGTGGTAGGTCGCCTTCTAATTTGGGATTCTCCTTTAGAACTGAAAGAATGTTTATATGAGTAACTTTGTGCTAACGGCGGAACAGAAAGAGTTCAGAGCTGTAATAAGAAGGTTTGCGGAGGAAAAGGTCGCACCACATGCTGCGGAGGTTGACAACGCTGCGGTGTTTCCATGGGACTCATTTAAAGCTTGTGTTGAGATGGAGTTGCCAGCGCTCGGACTTCCTGAGGCTTATGGCGGGTCGGGTGCTACAAGTGTCGATCAAGCGATCATGGTAGAAGAGTTGGCTCGAGTGTGTGCGTCCACTTCACTTACGATGTTGATCTCAAAGCTTGGGATGATCCCGGTGCTGTATTGGGGCTCAGAGGCGCTAAAGAAAAAGTACATTCCCAATGTTGCTCTAGGGCTAGCTCAGGCTTCGTACTGCCTATCGGAACCTGATGCTGGATCTGACGTGGCGTCGATGAAGACTAAAGCGGTGAGAGACGGAGACTCATACGTCATTAGCGGAACCAAGTACTGGGTTACAAACGCTGGAGTATCCGATACCTATACAGTCTTTGCTAAAACGGACCCAGAAGCTGGTCATAGAGGTATTTCAGCATTTGTGGTTGAAAAAGATTGGGGCGTACAAGTAACAAAACTAGAAGAGAAACTTGGAGTTAGAGGATCCCCTACCGGTGAAGTGCTCTTTGATGAGGTAAGGGTTCCTGTTGAAAATCGTATCGGTGAAGAGGGACAAGGCTTTTACATCGCTATGGGAACCTTAGATCGTAGTCGTCCAATGATCGGTGCGCAGGCGGTTGGAATCGCTCAAGGAGCGATAGATTACGCGGTGAACTACGCGAAACAGCGTAAGCAGTTCGGCCGAGCAGTAACAGATAACCAAGGAATCCAGTTCATGATAGCGGACATGGAAACCAAAGTGGAGGCTTCGAGAGGGCTGGTATATCACGCGTGTGCGTTGGTGGATGACGACCCAGATAATGAGCTTTCCAAATTTGGAGCTATGGCGAAGATGTTCGCTTCTGACAACGCAATGGCTGTAACGGTAGATGCAGTTCAACTCCTTGGCGGCTACGGCTTTACTAAGGATTTTCCACTAGAGCGCCTTATGCGTGACGCTAAGATTACTCAGATATACGAGGGTACTAATCAGGTCCAACGGATCGTAGTGGCCCGATCCGTATTAAATCGTTAGAGTGAACTCCAGCAGTTTATATTTTAGGTATCTCGTCTACAGAGGTGACGTTTGATTAATAAAGTTGGCGTAGTCGGTTGCGGACTTATGGGTTCGGGAATAGCTGAGGTATGCGCGAGAAAAGGTCTGTCGGTAGTTGTAGTTGAAGCAGATGCTTTATCCGTCGAACGCGGCATGAAGAGAGTGGAAGGCTCTCTTCACAAGGCTCTGAGGGCGAGCAAGATTACTGAGGAAGAGTTCGAGACTGCGAGGATGAAGATCCTGTATGAGACAGATATGGAGGTACTGGGCGATCGAGAGCTCGTAGTTGAGGCGGTAGTAGAACGAGAAGCAGCGAAAGAAGAGGTCTTTCGGGCTTTGGATAAGGTCGTCACGGTTGAAGATGTAATATTGGCCTCAAATACTTCGTCGATTCCGATCATGAAGCTTGCGATGTCAACGTCTCGTCCAGAGTCTGTTGTAGGTATTCACTTTTTCAATCCCGTTCCAGTTCTTCCTCTTGTTGAAGTAGTGCGCTCTTTACTAACGTCTCCCGAGACTGAACAACGCTCGACGACCTTTGTCCAAGATACCTTAGGAAAGCATGTAATTCGGTCGAAAGATAGGGCAGGTTTCATAGTGAATGCCCTACTCATCCCCTACCTTTTGTCTGCGATTAGAATGTTTGAGTCTGGTTTCGCCAGCGCTGATGATATCGATGCTGGAATGGTTGAAGGCTGCGCCCATCCTATGGGACCTCTTGCTCTTGTAGACCTAATTGGGCTAGATACAACTCAGGCGGTTGCGCAGTCGCTATATGAGGAGTTCAAAGAGCCGCTCTATGCGCCTCCACCCCTTCTCTCTCGAATGTGTGAGGCTGGCCTTTTGGGCCGAAAGACAAAGCGAGGATTTTACTCTTACAACTAGTGTGCGAGGCCTGATTTCAGGGAGATGGAGAGGCTCCCCTTGCTTTCATTGCTAATGGGAAGTCGTTGTACCGTAGTAGTATCTACCTATTGTGACACAAGAGATAAGACTGCGATTTGCTCCTTCTCCTACTGGGTACTTCCATGTCGGAGGAGCGAGGACAGCGCTATATAACTGGTTAATCGCAAAAAAGCAAGGCGGAAGCTTCATACTTCGGATCGACGATACCGACGAGCTGAGAAATCGTCAAGAGTGGACTGATGGAATTATAGCGGCTCTCGATTGGCTTGGAATTGACTTCGACGAAGGCCCTTACTTTCAGTCTCAACGCAAAGACAGATACTTTCAGCAAGCTAGGGAGTTCTATGAAAAAGGGTTAGCCTACTACTGCAACTGCACTAGAGATCAGATCGATGAGCGCGCAAAGATGAGAGGAGGTCAACCCGGATACGACGGGTTTTGTCGTGATCGAGCCCTTTCCTCAGAACCTGGGTACGCCCTTCGGTTCAAGGTGCCACCAGGTGACACAGTAGTAAACGACGTTGTGCGAGGAACTGTTACCTTTGCCAACTCTACGATTGAAGACTTCATATTGCTAAAGGGTAATGGAGCCGCTCTATACGTTTTGGCAAACTTTGTGGATGACGTGGACCTAAAGATATCTCATGTAATACGTGCTGAAGAACACCTTCCAACTACTCCGAAAGCCGTTCTTTTGTATGAAGCTCTGGGAGTTCAAAGTCCAATCTTTGCTCATCTGCCCGTGTTAGTCAATGAGAAAAGGGTTAAACTTTCAAAGCGACGTGATCGGGTTGCGGT
Source organism: Actinomycetes bacterium (assembly GCA_021790735.1). GTDB lineage: Bacteria > Actinomycetota > Acidimicrobiia > Acidimicrobiales > Acidimicrobiaceae > Ferrithrix. The sequence continues at coordinate 7,387 of JAJYGI010000150.1, forward strand.
AGAAGACTTCCGGGACCAAGGTTTTCTCCCAGAAGCAATGGTGAACTATCTAGCCCTATTGGGCTGGAGTCCCGGTGACGATCTCGAATTTCTCGATAGACAGGAGTTGATCGACCTTTTTGATCTATCGAAGGTTTCGAAGTCCCCTGCTTTTTTTGATGTGGTCAAGATGAAGCACTTCAATAAGCACTATATGGCTTCGTTGAACGTAAACGACTTCATCGGACGTTGCCTTGGAGTGCTTGAAGCTAACTCATGGTGGACTGGAGATGAGTCACAGATGGCTAGTTTCCACGTGATAGCCCCTTTTGTGCAAGAACGGATCGCACTGCTTGATGAAGTAGTCGAGATGGTGGATTTCTTATTTACTGATTCTGTTCTACTTGAAGTTGAACAGTACAACTTTAGTGACATTGATCTTGATGTGCTGTCTAAGTTCTTAGTAAAAATTGAAGGCGAAGACAACTTTACTCGAGACCGACTTGAAGAACATTTTAGGTCTTTAGGAGAGGATCTTGGCTTAGCTCTAAGGAAACTTCAAGCGCCGATTCGCCTTTCCCTTACCGGTAAAAAAGTCGGTCCTCCGCTATTTGTCGCTATGGAGATTCTTGGGAAAGAACGGTCGTTGAATCGGATAAGAAACGCAGTAGCATCACGGCATTAGTATTTGTGAAGCCTAAGGTTGAGAGAAGCATCAAAAGAGCAGTTCTTGTGTTAGTGCTAGTTTTCCTTGCCTTTTCGTTATGGTTTGGTTATAACCTCTTTTCTATCTGGAGATACTCCTCTTCGAAATGCATGGATCCTTCGGGCGCAATTGTGGTTATGGGCGCAGCAGAGTACAACGGAGTTCCCTCAGAGGTGCTTAGCGCGCGAATTAACACCGCAGCTTCTCTGTATCAAAAAGGAGTGGCTCGCTACGTTATTGCACTAGGCGGATCTAGAAAGGGCGATTTGTACTCTGAGGGTGAAGTCGGGAAAGTTGAATTGATGAGAGACTCGGTTCCCAAGGAGGATGCGTTTTCTAGTAGCAGGGGCCAAGATACTTATCAGTCGATGGCAGCCGCAATGCCGCTACTTAGAAGACTTCGCGTTCGTAGCGTTATCATAGTCTCTGATGGATTTCATCTATTTAGATCTGTAACGATAGCTAGATCTCTTGGTGTGGCTGCTTGTGGCTACTCCGACGTTGGCTCACCGATACAAGGGGGCCTCAAGTTTGACTATATGCTTAGAGAGACGGTCGCAGTAACGGTTGCTCAGGTAATTGGATATAAAGAAGAGAGCATTATTCGACATGGACAGGAGTAACATAAGGTAGTCTAGATAGGACTTTCGGGGGTGGTGTAATTGGCAACACTACAGATTCTGGCTCTGTCATTGGGGGTTCGAGTCCTCCCCCCCGAGCTCTTAGCAGGCTTTGGCTGAGATATCTAAACTTATAAAGTGTGTAGATATTGGTGGTGCTGAAATTTTTCATCTACGCATCAGAGTCCTGCTTTAAGTGACCGATTCTTAGTAAGTCTCTACTACTCTGTATATGCTTCGAAGGCCCCATCGTCTAGAGGCCCAGGACATCACCCTCTCAAGGTGGAGACACGGGTTCGAATCCCGTTGGGGCTGCCAAAGATTATCTTTTATCGCTTCGTACTCCGAAACACACTCTTGATCGAAGGCACTTTCTGTGTGATGAGCGA
>JAJYGI010000096.1 GCA_021790735.1 Actinomycetes bacterium
ATATATCAGGACCTTACCGTACCTTCGGATGAGGTGGCGCAAGGTTCGGGGGAGTCAAACCTGCGCCAACCCTTATCCGTTTGCGCTAGTTAGATCGACCGCACGCGTACAAACTTTAGAACTTTTGTCGTTAGCACGTAGACATCGTCGAGGAGAACGTTATCTACTCCAGACGTCCTCGGAGTAAGGTCGCTGCCTCTGCGGCATATAATCCCGTTTAAACACCATCACCTTTCGACGGAAGTAGCAAACCTCTACACCTATTTGGTTAAAGCCTTTTGTCTCAACCTTCACAACGCCTCGGTCAACCTTTGATCGCGACTCTTGAACTTCTAGTACTCGAGTCTCTGCATATACCGTATCACCGTGAAACACTGGGTTCCTATGGACTAAGGACTCGACCTCCAAGTTAGCAATAGCAGCACCTGATACGTCGGGAACACTCATACCCAGAACCAAGGAGTACACAAGATTTCCAACGACCACATTCTTACCTTGGACACTTTCGTGCTCTGCAAAGTAGGAGTTAGTATGCAAAGGGTGGTGGTTCATCGTAATCATACAGAAAAGATGATCGTCGTACTCCGTTATCGTCTTCCCAGGCCAATGCTTATAGACGTCACCAACGACGAAGTCCTCTAGAGCACGACCAAATGGTCTATCATATATCGTCACAAAGACAACCTACACTTGACCCTCTTCTACCATGCGAGTTGAAAAGGAAGCTTCCCAGCTCTCATTCATCTCACCATCGACACTAAGCCTCCACGTATACCTACCACCAGGCGGCAACGGAAGTGGACCAAGGTTGACAGCTATATTTACTGGAATATCTGCTCCCAATGGAACGCCCTGAGGCGTTCCTACCTGAAAGTCTCCTCGAACCTCCACCGGTTGCGGACCTTCGGGCGTTTCAAACACCACAGCGCTGCCGTCTTGATCTACCAAAAACAGCTCCCAGTGATGCATGTCCTGAGTCTCTCCCCACGCCACATCAAGTTTCAGAGCTATAGCCATCGGAGCTAAACCTGGTCCCGTAAGAGACCACCCTCCACCTAGGACGAATAGTTTACCCTCAGCCACTAAGGCTGAATCACATAGAAGTATGGTTGCTTTCACAATCCTCCAAGCTAGCGTACATCTGTGACGTTAACTGACCTTTACGAATTAAGAGATGATGTTTATCGTAGACCGCTCATCACCGCAGTACAACGAATAGGGCTCGGTCCGGGGTGGAAAGTTGCGGATCTAGGAGCCGGAAACGGAGATGTATCGGTAGCTCTCGCTGCGCAAGTAGGCAGAACTGGGCGGGTATACGCAGTTGACATCGACCCTTTGAGACGAAATGAAATCGCTACGAAAGCTAGCCTTTTCTCTCAGGTAGTAGCCGTTACTCAAGCAGTAGAAGAGCTCGCCTTACCCGAAAAAGTAGATCTCGTGTTCGCCCGGTTTTTACTCTTAGGGATCGATTCACCGAAATTAGCTGTATCAAAAATGATAGAAAGTGTAAGAAAAGGTGGATGGATCGTCGTTCAAGAACCTATAACTTCAGCTGGACGGATCGACCTACAGGCTCTCAGTACCGATACTTTAGTGATAAAGTGGCCCGATATCGGGGTAATGGTGCCAAAGCTGCTCGCTGACGCCGGCGTCGTCCTAACAGATATGTGGGCAGAGTCACCGGTGGGCTACGGGTCTGGACCGGAGGTAGATTACCTCTACCACATGACAGAACATCCTCTTCCTAAAGACTCAACCGTAGTTCTTCCACCACTCGTTACAGTTGTCGGGAGATGCGAGTAAACACGCTCTTTGTTGCTGATAAGTGTAACATAACGTACCATGTTAAACTAAGAAAATGAACAGTTCAAACTTAGCTGAGCTTGAAGGAATCGTCACCTTATGCAACTCCGTTGTCGATAGGTCCATCGAAAACTTCAATAAATATCTCTCGCTAGACGCCGATCAGACAATAGCTTACGACCTCGCACACATCGCCTCGTCTGTTCAAGCTGCTAACAGCGCTCTAAACTACGCGAGGAAAGGAGACCTGCATCTGCGACTTGCCCAAGCATTCGTCGGCGACGTCACCCACCAGATCGTCTCGAGTTCGCTCGGTCGAGAGTACATCTTCGCCACCAACGCCTCTGAGTATGATAGTTTTCAGCAATTTCTATCCAAATATCGCGAGCCAAATTTCGTTGCGTCTCTAGCAGATACACCTGGAGATAGAGGTCTCAAGGATGAGTTTGAACTACTCCAAGACACCTTTCGAAGGTTTGCGGAACAAAAACTTTTACCGATCGCAGATGAGATACACCGGCGTAACCTCGATGTTCCTGAGGAGATCATATCGGAGTTGGGAGAGATGGGTGCGTTCGGTTTATCTATCCCAGAGGAGTACGGTGGTTTCGCATCTGGCGGCGGCAACGACTACTTAGCGATGGTCATTGCGACCGAAGAACTCTCACGTGGGTCTCTTGGAATTGGAGGATCCCTCATCACACGTCCCGAGATCCTTGCTCGGGCACTACTTCGAGGTGGTACCGAAGAACAAAAAATGAGATGGCTACCTAAGCTCGCCTCAGGAGAGATAATGAACGCTGTAGCCGTTACCGAACCTGACTTTGGATCAGACGTCGCCAATATAACGACGACGGCAACTAGAGACGGAACGGGATGGCTCATCAACGGAGTCAAGACTTGGTGTACATTCGCTGGTAGGGCCGACGTTCTAATGTTGCTTGCTCGCACTGACTCCGATAGATCGATGGCCCATAAAGGACTGTCTCTTTTCATGATCGAAAAGGAGAGACTCTCAGGCCACGAGTTTTTCCTTGAAAGTCCCTCCTCCGCAATGAAAGAAACGATAGGGAAGATAGAAGGACGTGCGATCGATACGCTTGGATATCGAGGTATGCACTCATATGAAGTCTCTATCCAGAACTGGTGGGTTCCTAACGAAAGCCTAGTGGGAGGGGAAGAAGGCTTGGGCAAAGGCTTTTACTTTCAAATGGAAGGGTTCGGAAATGGAAGAATCCAAACCGCAGCCCGAGCAGTGGGTGTCATGCAAGCCGCCTATGAGCTGGCTCTAAAGTACGCCCGCCAGAGAACGGTCTTTGGACAACACGTCTTTGACTATCAACTAACTAGAGTCAAACTTGGTAGAATGGCAGCACACATACAAGCAGCTAGACAGCTGTCTTATGATGTTGCATCTATGATGGCGAAGGGAGAGGGAGCCCTCCAAGCCTCCATGGTTAAAGCGTATGTATGCAAGGCCGCCGAATGGGTGACAAGAGAGGCGATGCAGATACACGGCGGGATGGGTTATGCGGAAGAGTTCACAGTTAGTCGGCTCTTCGTAGACGCTCGAGTCCTATCGATATTTGAAGGAACTGACGAGACATTGGCGCTTAAGGTGATTGCAAGGGGACTTCTAGACGCTAGGTAGCTTAGTCAAGCACTAATATAGGACAAAACTTTTCGGCGGTGACTAAGCCTTCCAAGTGAATATGCCGATAGTCTAAATGAGGTAGCCTAGGAAAAGGCCAAGTAACACGAGGGATCATGCGCAAAACCTTGGGTAGTTTAATATTGACCGTCGGCCTCTTATTCGGATGGGGGGCAACGTTTATACATCTCACCCAGCTGTCGCTCCTGCAACCCGGACGACTCGGTCAGGCAACTACTCAGCTCATCAAGAATTCAGCAGTACGCTCTGCAATGGCGGGGGCATTGGGAACTGCCCTCATTCCCCTTTTCGGTGGTAACGCAGCCATTAGTCCAGCTGCTTTAGATCTAATCATCACTAAAGCATTAGCAAATCCACAAGTAGATGCCGAGTTTCAAAACGCAATGAACATTGCCCAGGGACACTTGACTGGAACAGACTCGGGTCCTATTGTGCTCGGAGGTCCAGCATTCTCACAGGAGATCGCAGCCCAAGTAGCACCTTACTCCACTCAAGTCGCACAAACCGTCGCACAACAAGGACTCGCTATCAAAATCCCGGGTTCCGCCCTGCCCAATTTGGGTACTTACGCGAAACAAGCTAACAAATTAGAGAAACTCTTCATCGCTATCGCTGCTCTAATGCTCATACTATCTTTAATTATTCATCCAAGTCCAGGAGCAGTCCTAAGAAAGGTTGGGCTCTGGCTAATTGGAACATCAATCATCGACGCTATCGTTTTTTGGTTCATACCTACATACATACTTCCTCAAGTCGCCTTTAGTTGGGCCCAAATCACAGCAGCAGTGTTGAAGGCGACGAGTGGGCCAGCAACAACGTTTTACGTTGGGATGCTAGCCGTCGGTGCTATAGTTCTCATACTAGGTGAAAGCGTCAAAAAGCTTGTCTGAGAAAATCGATTCTTACTAGAACCTCTCGCGAGGTTACGAAGGTCTAAGCCACTTCGTTATAGTTCTTTGCAATGACCCGCCTTCTCCCAAAGCTCTAAGCAACCTTTAGATTGCAACCCTTGTGTTATAAAGTCAGGCTCTCTGTAGCTACACAAGAGTTCATGTAATACTTCTTCGTCGGTACTGCATCGAAGGTGTTAGACTTGCCAGAACTCCGTTTCAGACCAGCTCGTTCACCTCTGGAGACAAACTTCGTCGCCATCTTCCTACTAGCTTCGTCGATCATCTCGTCACCAAACATCACAGCACCCTTTCCTTGCTCACCGGTGGCGGTTTTATAGGTGTCGAGAATATCCCAAGCCTTGTCAAACTGTTCTTGAGTAGGTGAGTAAATTGAATTTATGAGAGTCACTTGATCGGGAGTAAGAGCCCACTTTCCGTCAAACCCTAGTACGGAAGTGCGTTTACAGTAGTCCACCAGACCTTCCTCGTCCCTCACCTTTAGATAAGGGCCATCGATGACCTGCAGTCCACTGGCCCTACCCGCCATGAGAATCTTTGAAAAGACATAGTGGAAGTGGTCTCCAGGATAGCTAGGTATCTGAACACCCCCAGTCAAAACTGGCATCTCCATAGAAGCTGCGAAGTCCGCAGGACCAAAGATAACAGTCTCCAAGCGACGAGAGGCAGCACAGATACTCTCGACTTCAATTAATCCCTTAGTCGTTTCAATCTGAGCCTCGATTCCAATATGCCCAACTGGTAGTCCAACGTTCTTTTCCACTTGGGTAAGTAGGAGATCCAACGCAACAACCTCAGAAGCACTCTGCACTTTCGGTAGCATTACCTCGTCAAGACGCTGCCCACTTTCTCCCACGACCTCCACGACATCTTTGTATGTCCAAGGGGTATCCCATGCATTGATTCGGACACAAAGAACCCTATCGTCCCAGTCAAGATCTCTGATCGCCTCCACTACCTTCTTTCGCGCCATCTCTTTCTCTGACGGAGCAACCGAGTCCTCAAGGTCCAAAAACGACATATCAGCTGGAACGGTAGTGGCTTTTTGGAGAAAACGCTCGTTTGATCCCGGGGACGAAAGACAGGAACGTCTTGGTAAATTACGTGATCTTTCGGACACTTGAAACTCCTACTTTCTCATCCAACCCAGAAATAGGTATCGTCTACATTTCGATAATCGCCCCACAGTAACAAGTGAAGGTGGATTAGTAAACGCTCGCGAACTAGGAAAGATGTTCTTTAAAGAACTCTAGCGTACGATCCCATGCTTGTATTGACGCTGAGGCATCATATACCTCTGGTCTTACATCGTTGAAGAACGCATGCTCAGTCCCTGGATAGATGTAGAACTCTACAGACTTACCTAAGTCCTTAAGTTTTTCCTCAAGCTCTCTAACCACCTTAGGTGACGCGAAATCATCTTTTTCTGCATAGTGGCCCTGGATCGCCGCCACAATCTTTGAGTAGTCTGGCATAGCATCTGGCCACGGAATAACCCCATAGAAAGGAACCAGGGCTTTAACCTTTGGATTACTAGCAGCTAGTACGTAAGCGAGCCCGCCACCCATACAAAAGCCAACAACACCAACTTGATCTTTGCCCGTGCGCATCGACAACTCTTCCACCGCTCCAGACATATCCTTTGATGCTTCGTCCATTCGCAGCGCCATCATCTCTTTGGCGGCCTCATCTGGCTCAGTTGAGACTTTGCCTTTGTAAAGATCCGGAGCTAGCGCGTAAAATCCTGAAGCGGCAAGGCGATCGCATACATCCTTGATATGGTCTACAAGTCCCCACCACTCCTGTATGACAACCACTCCTGGGCCATCCTCAGTCAAAGGTGTCGCCAAGTAGCCTGGCGTGACGGATCCATTAGTCCTAAATTCAATCATCTCTCCCATGAAACGATCTTACCACCTAAGCTCGAAGTTACACATGTCAGTAGACGCCTCCCAACTTAGAGTGATCCCAACTTACTACTGCCTTTGGTATCAAACGGAAACCTACTCTCTTAGGTGCAGTCGCCAAAAACGCATCGAGTTCCTCTTGACTGTGAAGGTCGCCCATGTAACGTAAAAATAGCGCTCTACCAATGGATAGCACGACTTCATGATCATCTAGGAGTTCGCACTCGCCGATAACCTCCACACCTTTTAGGTTGTTATACTCTTCACCACTTTCAACCAAGATCGTAGCACGAGGATCTCTTCGAAGATTTACCGCCTTTTGAGATTTAGCAAAAGTCCAAAAGGTCACATAGCCATCTACTAAGCAAAACCACATCGCTACCAAGTGAGGGGACCCTGAAGAGGAGAGAGTAGCTAATGCCATAGTCTTTGAGTTCTGCAAAAACTCGTGAACCTCATCGTCCGACATGACTATCTGATCTCTTCGAGACGGCAAGACTACCCCCAATCCTTCTAACAAACCACACAGTTCAACAGAGATAACCGAACAACATCGGTTAGATAACTTCGATCAGGCCTACTTCAGTATCCCACCTTTTGTCATCGCCATTACATCAAGTGCCTTATCTACCTCTGCCTCGCTGAGAAGTTCTTCTTCTAGGACTAAAGTCCTAAGATCGCGGTCCTCAATCAACGATCGCTTTACAAGTCGAGCAACCGTTTCGTATCCAAGGTAGGGATTTAGTGCGGTCGCAATAGATGGAGAAGATAATGCGAAGGTTCGACACCGCTCCACGTCCGCCTCAATTCCTAAGATACACTTAGACGCAAGGGTAGTTGACACCGAAGAGATAAGGGTAATCGACTCAATTAAGCCCAAGGCGATCACGGGTAGCATAACGTTGAGTTCCAACGTGCCTGCCGCACCACCGAAGCAAACTGTTGCATCGTTGCCGATGACACGCGCCACCACCTGACACACTGCCTCTGGGACCACCGGATTTACCTTTCCAGGCATAATCGAAGATCCCGGTTGTAGGTCTGGAAGACGTATCTCTCGGAGCCCGCACATTGGGCCCGACGACATGAGTCGGAGATCATTAGCTAACTTATAGAGAGAAACTGCTATAGTCTTTAGAACTCCTGAGAGCTCAACCAGTGCGTCGCGAGCCCCTTGGGCTTCAAAGTGGTTTCTCGCTTCCCGAATAGGAAGCTTCGTGGTTCGAGATATCCCCTCAACCACCAGCTCCGCGAAGTGTTCAGGCGCATTCAAGCCAGTACCAACCGCAGTTCCTCCCAATGGGACCTCAGCAACTCTCGGAAGAACAGAGGAGATTCGTTCGATACCATAGTCGATCGCTGCACCGTATCCAGAGAACTCCTGACCGAGCGTAATAGGCGTGGCGTCCATCAGATGTGTGCGTCCGGCCTTCACAACCCCCGCAAACTCTAGCGCCTTTTGTTGCAAAGCATTCTTCAGGACCTCAAGCGCCGGCACTAGACCTCTTTGCACCTCCCAAGCCGCAGCGATGTGGATTGCCGAAGGAAAGACATCGTTGGAGGACTGGGATGCGTTCACATGATCATTAGGCGATACATCTTGACCCAAAGATCTACTAGCAAGATGCGCAATCACTTCGTTCATATTCATATTCGAAGAGGTTCCTGATCCCGTCTGGAACACATCGACTGGGAAGTGCTCATCGTAGCGAGCCTCAGCCACCTCGATAGCAGCAGCCCTTATAGCCTCTGCCATTTCTTTACCGATCACACCAAGTTGCTGATTAGCACTTGCCGCCTCAGCCTTTATGGTAGCAAGGGCCCAAATCATCGACCTAGACAGACGCAAGTTCGATATTGGAAAGTTACTAACCGCTCGTTGAGTTTGTGCTCCCCATAAAGCATCTATTGGAACATCTACGTCGCCCATTGAGTCATGCTCTTGACGAAACTGCATGTGTTTATTGGGGTCATTTTTATATGTATCGTTCATTGAGTCCTAAACTAGCGGAATTATTCGTCGTTTCGCACTCGCGTCTATTCACCTCTATCAAGTTATTCCAACCCGATTCCAGCTCACTGAGTGGAAAGACAAGTATCGAGACTGCTATCTACAGTCTCGATACTTCCGATCTAGGAAACGATGGATAAGCGACCTCGAAACGTCACTCGTACGTGAGATTCGTCACGCTAGGTGCCGTCTTGCTCGTCGACTTGACCACAAATCCAAACTCAACCGAGGCTCCGGGCGCAATCTCAGAGTTCCAAGACGCCGGTAAAACCTCATACACTCCCCCTGAGAGCGCAGAGACTTGGCCGTCCCAAAGGTCAGCCACATGAGCCCCACTTAGTGAAAACTCAACCTTCCAGCCGTTTATCTTGCTGGACGAGTTATTCGTAACTGTAACGTAGTCGCTATAGCCTCCCCACCAAGTGGACTTTCTAGTTAGCGACAACTCAAGAGTTTGAGAGGAATTCCCGACCGTAGTCGTCGTGGCACCTTGGGTAGTTGTCGTGGCACCTTGGGTAGTTGTCGTGGCACCTTGGGTAGTTGTCGTGGCACCTTGGGTAGTTGTCGTGGCACCTTGGGTAGTTGTCGTGGCACCTTGGGTAGTTGTCGTGGTAGACGGCGGCGGGGTTGTCACACCCATAAGTAACGATGCGTATTCATATGGTGACTGTACAACACCCGAACACGTGTTTGAATTGACGTCAGCACCTCCAGAACACTCAAAGTC
>JAJYGI010000013.1 GCA_021790735.1 Actinomycetes bacterium
GAAAGATCAATCATTGCTTCAAGGCCAAGTCTCTCAAAGTATGTTGAATCGCTACGGTAGAACGCTTGTAGAGGGGATCTTGATACGACTCTAATATTTACTCTGTACCCCAGCTGCGCACCACTATTTCCACCACCTTGCAACGAGAAGTTAAAGGCCGAGAGATTAGCGTTCTCGTAGGCCAGAAAAACCTTTGAAAGTCCCGAGGCTAGTTCGTCGAAGTCGTAGTCGGTTAGATCCGTCAGATCCGAATTATCCTTGAACACCCCCCATACCTCATTAAATCCCAACGGAGCAAAAGGTGTTATCCAATTAATTCTTCCAGTATCAGCGATGAACCTACTCGAGTTCATCGCTGCCTTGACGTATTCATCAAACACCGTAACGCCGTCTTCTCCTCTCGGGTGCGCTTGACAGCTCTGTAGGAGTAGTCGTTGTGTTGTGAGAGGAACGTAGTCGTTGGATGACTGCAGGTGAGGGTGAATAAGAGACGATCCAGAAGACGGAAGGTAGTTGGCGTTTATTGAGGAGAACTCAAGCTCTCGATCGTACCTCCTTACCATTTGAGTATGGTAACCCATGGCTTTGAATGCATTAGCTAGGAGCGCCTCATCAAAGTCTTTCAACGTTAAAAAATGTCGAGTTGTATCGTAGATGCCCACGGCGGAGTAGGTCGAGTATGCCAAAATATTAGGCACTACTCTAGAACTCCCTAAAGACACCATCCCTCCAGGGATAATCTCGCTCGGGAACGGAAACGTTGCCTGATCAACAGCTTCAGCACAAAATGGACAGAACCCCTTCTTTTCTGAAACCAACGAGTACTCGGGTGGTTCTGAGCTCTGCAGCTTCGTCCCCGAGATCAGTCTTGCCGAGTTACCAAGCAAGGGATCTACCCTATAGATCAGACGGGCATCTTGAAATGCACCTCCATTACTGAGGTCAGGCGCTTGCGCCTTTAAATCCCGCTCCACGAACTCAAGCACTAACCGTCCTCCTCATGTCTCTCTACTATCTCTTATACTAAAGCTGTGGATTCCCTAGAACACACAGATCCCGAGAAGCTTCGTAAATTGCTAGATGCTGTACTCATGATCGGGTCAGATCTATCTCTGTCCGTACTCCTCAAACAGGCTTTGCAGTCGGCAATGTCACTAACCGGTGCCAAGTATGCCGCTCTTGGAGTACTTGACCGTACCCAACACCATCTAGAACAGTTCATCACGTTGGGGCTCAGCGAAGAACAAGAGAGGGCTATTGGCGACCTCCCGTCAGGCAAAGGTGTCCTTGGATTACTGATAACAGACCAAAGGCCGATACGGGTACATGATATCGCAGCTCACCACGACAGCGCTGGTTTTCCAGAGAATCACCCGCCCATGCACAGCTTCATTGGCGTCCCAATAATCTGCAACAAGACGACGTTCGGAAACATCTATCTAACCGACAAACAAGACGGGTCTGACTTCAGCGAACAAGACGAGGCAGTAGTCGCATCCATAGCCAAAGCTGCTGGTATAGCCGTCGCAAACTCCCTTTTAGCAAGTGAGTTCAATGAACATACGATCTCGAAAGAGCGCGAACGAATCGCCAGAGACTTACACGATGAAGTTATCCAAAGACTCTTTGTAGTTGGGCTATCCCTCCAAGGCATAATCAGATCAACCGAAGACGATCGAATTAGAACTCGACTTAATGAGTCAGTTGAACAGCTAGACGGCACAATCAAACAGATAAGAACTACCATTTTCGCATTAGATACCCCTAAGACCGCAGCGGCCAGCAAGGGAGCACGTCAAAGGTTCGTGTCACTTATAAACGAGTACCAAAGCACCGCGGATGCTGATGTCTCACTACGCCTATCAGGACCAATTGACACCTTTTTAGATGACAAGTACTCAGAGTCAGCTCTTGCCTTTGTCCGTGAAGCCTTATCGAACTCAGTACGTCACTCAAAAGCCAACCGTATAGAGGTGGAAGTCGCCCTTGAAGACAACCATCTACTCGAACTCAGTGTAAAAGATAACGGAACTGGCCTACCAACATCCGTTTCAACAGGCCACGGCATCCCCAACATGAAGCAGAGAGCTAGAGATCTAGGAGGCAAGGTAGTGTTTGAACAACCCGAAAACGGTGGGCTACTAGTCCGATTTCATCTTCCGCTCAAAGTCTAGGTTCAATGAATACAGCCTCGAGAGACAGCGTCCGTACTTCTGACGAAAACCACCTGCTAAAAAAGACTCTGGGAAGAGGTTGACGATCAACTGATCACATAGCACAAGTGGAATCTCCATCTCATAGACTTTGTCGATAAAGCTTACGAAACGCAGTCCCCTTGCCTGATCGTCGAAGGGCATGCCCTTTGTTATGACTACCCCTGCATACATAGCAAATCTCTTCGTATAAGTTACGGGATGGAACTCTAAAAGTATGCGCATCACCTCTGCAAACTCGATAACAAGCCAAGAACTCTCGTTTCCCAAAGAGGAGATAGCAGACTTAGAGGATATCTCTTTGAGTTCATCTACGTTAAACTCTCTATGTCTAAAGTCAGGTCCATCCACCTTTACGACATCAAATATTGCAGCTAAACCCTGTATCTCTCGGAGAAAGTCTTCCGATGCAAACCTACCATCCCCCAAGCGATCAGGCAACGTATTAGACGTAACTACAAGGTGCACCCCCTCTTGAGTTAAAGTAGAACACAGGTTGCTAATGAGGACTGTATCACCTGGGTCATCTAGTTCAAACTCGTCTATGCACAAAAGATCCACCACGGAAAGAGCAGCTCTAGCTCGATGGAATCCCAAAGCGCCAACAAAATTAGTCAGTTCCGAGAAGCTTGCATAAGCCTTAGTGTACGGAAAGCTTCTATACGCCCCCACTAGTAGGTGTGTTTTACCTACACCAAACCCACCGTCCAAGTAGAGCCCAGTCGCAGAAGTAGCGTCGCTCACTCGATCCCTCTTTAGAAACAGTCCCCGTGGTCTCGTTACACGACGATCTCGATCGACCTTGGAGCGAACCATCGCGACAAACGCGCTGATCGTCTCTTTAGCATGGAGCTGGCTGGGAAACTCCGGATTCGGAACATAGGAATCCAGCTCCATAGACTGAAATCTCTTTGGAGGCACAAGATTATCTAGAAGTTCCGAAACTTCTGGGCTATTTGATCCGAAAGGTACGCTGTCGAAGTCCACGATAATAACCTAGAGGAAGCTTACCCATGGTCATCGCATCACCTAGGTGATCATCCCTAGCTGTTCACTTAGGAAGGATTCGAAACGTGTTCAAGGAGATAAACGAGAAGGTCACCATAGATCAACTACTCGAACTCTATCCACCACTTAATGCACCTCAGTCGGTTAGGGGTAACTTAGTACTATCTATCAACGGATCAGTTACCTCAAAAGGAAAGTCCAAAGAACTTTCATCAAGCGTTGACAGAGTCATCTTCCATCATCTTCGAGCCGTTTCTTCTTTCATCCTTGTTGGCGCTAAAACGGCCATCTCAGAGCCCTACGGTCCTGCGGGCAACTATCCGAAATACCTGGAACTGAGATCCTACCTTGGACTCGAACCGACCCCCAAAGTCGTAGTAGTCGCAAACGCCACAAGGTCACTTGCTCCACTGTATCAGCTAGGCACCAAAGACAATAAAGCTCTGGTTTTCGTGCCAAATGCAGGTATCGTTACAGACACACCTGAGTCTGTGGAGATCATAGAGATTGCATCAGATCGGCCGCTATACAAAGAGGTGATCAAACATCTCAAAGAAAGATCACAGGGAACTATTCTGTGTGAAGGAGGCCCGACGCTTCTTAGCCAACTCATCGATCATGATCAAGTAGACGAACTCTGTCTCACTATGTCTCCCCATCTGATATCCAAAGATGACCACACACCCTTTGTCAGCTTTCGAGCTCACTCACCAACACTACACTCTATAGCGACTGAAGGTACCCATCTTTACCTTCGCTATCGCATGAAGTAAGCTATTTCCAAGAACAAATAAGCTGTGAATCCAAAGCGAGGTGGATGAGTGGAGATTCCGTTACGGAAAAAAGAAGCGCCCGTCGCCATGGAAGAGATGGAGCATCTCATATCCGAGTTCCTTGTCTCTTCGACTGCGAAGGAGGTCTCGATCTCCACTCAAGACAGCTCCATTTTCACAAGTTGGAAGTCCGGACCAACGCTTGGGGAGCTCCTAGACGCAATACCTAGTCTAAATACTTGGGCCGTGACGGGAACCTCTGAACTTGTAGGCAGGTATCAGCTGTCAAAAGGGAAACATAAGGGCACCGTTATAACCGATAGAGCTCACTCCCCTTCGGAGCTTTCACTTGCTGTGGTTCGATTTCGAAACTCGAAGAATCGAATGGCTGACACGACTAAAGACGCCGACCTTAGAGAGCTTTTCGAGATTCTTGAGATAGCTGCGCCAGTTGAAGGGTTCCAACTTCCAGACCTTATGTCAAGCGCTCTGCTAGAGCACGCTCAAGATACCTACGACTTCGAAGCGGCTAAAAGTGAGATTGAAGTTCTAAAAGAACTTTCTAAGCAACTTGATCGAGTGGGTTACGACATCCTTTGGAACGAGGCATTTTTACGTATTGAGTGACGGTTGCCACTATCGCAAGTAGCCTCTATGCATCATAACGACTTTTGGTCTGTCAAGAGGCTAACTGTCGACCTAGGAGCATCATAGACTCTGGCTCACTAAGTTCAAAGGGTAAAAACGCGATAGCTGCCACATCTACGCCAGCCTTGAAGTACTCCTCAATGCTCAGCTTGCAACTTTCTGGAGAACCGTGCACGATTAGTTCATCGACCACGTCGTTGGGTACTTGTCGAGCTGCCTCTTTGCGATCTCCTCTGCTCCAGGCCGTCCACATCTTCTCAAGCCGCTCACCTCGGCCCAACCATCTTTGAAACTCGGCGTACACCGGAACGTTCATATAAGTAGCGATAAGGCGTTTCGCTCCAGCCCGCACTAACTCTACTTCCACACTTGGGCATACAAATATCCGAGCAACAACCTTTTTGGTCGGGTTTAAGTAACCAGAGACTCTCGTCACGTCAGATGGAGAAAGCCAGTTTAGGACTACACCATCAGCCTCTCGTGACGACATCTTCAGCATCTGCTCACGTAGTGCTGCAACTAAGATCTCGGGGGGTTCCGAGGGCGGTTGCAGCAACTTAAATCCGCTTACGCTAAACGTTTCATACTCTCTGTCTACTCTTGCACCACTCAATGCCTCTCGAAGAAATCTCACCGTATCTCGAGTTCGCTGGAAAGGACTAACAAAGGGTTGCGAGTTCCAACGTTCAACTATGACGTTGGACGAGGATCCCAACCCCACCGATACTCGTCCGGGTGCAACGTCACAAAGAGCCGAGATGGACATCGCAAGTGTAGCGGGACCTCTAGTAAAAGTTGGGACTATAGCAGTTCCTAGACGCATCGATGAAGACCATCCAGAGGCGGTAATTAGGGGAGAGAATGCATCGTAACAGTCAACTTCAGAAGACCAAAGTTCTTCATAACCCATCTCTAGGGCACTTTTTACGAACGGTTCATGATCTCTCAACCCAATCTTGGAAAACGGAACTGTAACCCCGAATGATCCCATGTTTGAATCGTACTAAATCCCGTCACGACAAACCCGACATCACGACTAATTAATCGGTAGAGAAAAGAAACCTATGCTCCCACTTGCGCTATAAGACGGTTCTATAACAAGAGGCGACTCCGCCTGAACAATCAACAAAGGGTGGACTTTGTTCACCTTCACATTGAGAATCCCCGAACTCACCACTGTATAAGGCGCTACATCTACAGCCAAAGCGTCGCGATGAGATGTCCCTGTCGAACTTCTCACGCTCTTGAGCATATTTAACTTCGACAGGTAAGAGGTTTGATCGAACATAGACACCGAAGAGATCACTAACGGATCGATCGTACTTGCACGCAACGAGACTGCCAACGGGTTAGAGGGAACAAAACTCGAGATGGAGGATAATACAACTAGCCATCGAGTGGCGTAAAGTGGGGTCGATGGCGGTTCCACAAACACCGAGTTGCCAAAGTAGTTTAGAGCGGAGCTCAAAGCTACTCCAACCCCTACTCCATCTAGAGAGCGTACCTTGACACTAAAAACTCCATCGCTCGGTATCGCCAACTCGCCCGAGAGACCAACTGAGACGGTAGAAAACGGCGGAATAGTTTCTAGTACTGAAGTTACATGGGCACCAGGCAAAGTCGACTTTATATTACTAAAGGAAGTGGTCAAATGAACTCTAACTTTAGCTACAGTTGACGACGGGTTCGAAACGGTAATCTCAGAGGACGAGCTTTGGCTAGTCCGTACGTACGAGTAATCCCAAAGCGTAGAGGGTCGTATCGTCGCCTGTGGAACTGCAAGCCCACGAGCGTACTTGTCTGAGCGAGTCTGTAAACTTCCAACGACGATACGACCGGACCTAGCTCTGACTACGACAGCCAAGTTGGAGGTTGGAGGAATGACTCGATCTAGATTAATAACAGTGGTTTGTCCCGGACCAACGATAATCCCCTGAAAGTTACCTGGAACCACCTCACCACTAGCGGTCAGGGCGGAGACATCGACTACAGCTGGAGTCGCAAATGGATTATAGATTGCAACGTTGGCAGAGTCTCTTGCGAACGTGTAGAGCCCAGTAACAATCCAAAAGAACCCTGGCGTAGATTGACACGGCGACTTTACCAACTGTGACCCGAATGACACCGATTCGGCAGCCACTGGACGACCGCCTTGAGCTACTACGCTTACACCGCTAAAGTGCTTCTTACTTTCAAATGAACTCATAGGGACTGTCACCGTACCATACGGTAACAACGTAACACGACGTGCGGCCTTACCTGAAGATATCGACGTAAAGATCTCAACATGCGACCTAACCTTTGAGGCATTGTAGAGATCCAAGGTGGGTACGGTCGCGGTACTACCTTGGTTAGAGATAGTACAGTACCACGCAGTTGTACTTCCCGTGGGACCAGTCGCTACAGGTACCGATAGTCCTGCCGCACCCAACGGATCTCCTGCAAGAGAAAAATCTCCAGGAGGAGTTACATTAACCTTCGTGACTCCATCGACTAAAAATCCTAGCGCAACGAGGACAACTAAGACCATGAAGTACACCATTAAAGAGGAGGGTCGACGGCCTACCTTCGACCCAAAAGACCTTCGCCTCCCTTTAGATGGATCCATCTGTGCCTCCTCTCTCTTCATCAGTTGGAGTCCTTTGTTCCGCTATGTCCGCCTGCGATCTTTCCAAGTGGCTCGCTACCTTTGGAACCACGGATCCATCGTCATCTTTAGGCACCGCTGATGGGGAGTTCCGGTCTATCGGAGTGATTTGTTCCGGTTTCGAAAGAAGTCGACCTACGTTGCGAACAAGCGATTCCACAGTAAGATTCATCACCCATGATCTACGCCTTGACAGACCGTAAAGTATCACACCAAGAGCTAGCAGCTCTACAAATACTCCAAGGTACCGTTCCAAAGACACCGTTGGTGAACTTGACATAAAGACTGATCTCGGAGCTTGAGTGACTTGGTACATAACAACGGTTGGATCTACCAAAAGCTGTTTCATGTCTATCTGTCGCTCCAAGACGATGTCCAATGGAGTCCCCTCAAAGGCGTCCAGCTGCGACGTTGGCTGAGGCAGGACTACGTATCTGATACCTTCTTGAGCCAACACATGACCTAAAAGTACTTGGTGACCCAAAAGAGCTGCTTTTACTGCTTCGACAATCGCATAGTCGCTACCGTAGCTAGGAGGAGGATACAGAGCTCTAAAATCTGGGGCGGGCGAACCAACAACGTCCACTGCGAGTCCATCTGTAATCTTCCAACTTCCAACCGGCAAAAGCTCTGGGTTTCCCATCCAAAGTACGCCTTGTCCCGGAGGCAAAGCAGACACAAAAGAACTCACTCCGTGGAACCCAGAGGTAGGCATATCAAACCGTGGTCTCGAGATCTGAGCTACGCCTACTAGGACCGCTACTACTAACGTTAAAGTACCCACTCCTGCCACGAGATGTCTAACGCCAAAGCTAAAGCGAGGCAGATCATCGGCTAGTGCATCTAGTGCAACCGCTAATCCAGTCAGCAAGAAACTAGTTCCAAAGAGCATTACCGTCCAAAGTGGCACCGGAGTTCCCCCGAACAAGCCTCTTGCACCAGCTAATCCCACTAATGCAAGAACTAAGAAAACCGCCAATCGCCTACCGATCTGAGCACCTTTGGCAGCCTTAGAGAAGGTAAGTCCCAAAAGGGTAAATAACACAACAAATGCGTACGTTACTGGGACCGTATAACCGGAGTCCACTTTAAAGGACAGAACTGAAAGAAATGAAAGAGACTGGAGACTTGTCGGTCCAAATAGCCTTGCAACCCCTACTGGAAAGTAAAAGAAGCTTAGCGACCAGGGGATATTCAAGACAATCGTAGTAATCGAAACAACAGCTAATACAAACGCACTCCGGCGAGCCCTACCCCGTTCACCGCTGACTATCGAGACTAACAAAAAGCTCCCAATCGCCATCAGATACACTAAGAAAATCACAGGCACAAAGGCCGCTACGAGAGCCGAGACGAGTCCTAGAGAAAGAATCGACCGTCGCATAACTCGTCGAGATAGTCTGACAGCGTCCGCCGCTCCTGCATGCATGGAAAGGAGAAGCGGGACTGCTCCAAATCCAATAATCGCAAAAAAGTTTCCGCTATGAACCGACTGCGCAAGTAGTGGCAGGGTTCCATAGATGCCAGCAACGACCTTGGCTGATGATCGTGTCGCCACCTTTGCAGCGAGACTATACACTCCATATATTCCTACGAGTTCAGCAAGGAATAAGATGGTTTGGTGAAGGATTCCCATTGCCCCAAAGAATAAGAAACCTAACGCCGACAGCACTATGTCAGCGGTCGGAGCAAAACTAGCTGGCAATACCTTTGAACCATAAGAGCCGTCG
>JAJYGI010000071.1 GCA_021790735.1 Actinomycetes bacterium
AAAGAAAACAAATACATTTCTCTTTTTTGAACCTTTGGAGAGACATCATCGAGTCAACAGCCCTAAATACTGATCTGTATGAGTTCACTATGTTGGATTCTGCTATTTTATCTGAGGTGGCATCACAAAAAAGCTGCTTCGAGGTATATGCACGAACCTTGCCACCACAGCGCTCCTACGGAGTAGTCGCTGGAACTACGCGAATCCCTGAGGCAGTAAAGTCGTTCCGATTCTCAAAAAAGCATCTCGAATACCTACGGTCAATGTCCGTTCTTCGCAAAAACACATTGGACTTCCTCGCTGACTTCTCTTTTACTGGATCGATCTGGGGTTATCAAGACGGCGATCTCT
The DNA here is from genome assembly GCA_021790735.1 of Actinomycetes bacterium. GTDB lineage: Bacteria > Actinomycetota > Acidimicrobiia > Acidimicrobiales > Acidimicrobiaceae > Ferrithrix. The sequence continues at coordinate 352 of JAJYGI010000071.1, forward strand.
ACTTCCCAAACTCTCCAATCCTGCGAGTAGAGGGCACATTCGCGGAGGCCCTACTACTAGAAACCCTAGTACTTTCGATATTAAACTTCGACACCGCCGTCGCTTCTGCCGCTAGTAGGATGGTACAGGTCGCTAACTCAAAGGTATTGATTGAGATGGGGACAAGGCGCACTAACGAAAGAGCGGCCGTGCTAGCAGCAAGAGCCGCTTACATCGCCGGATTCACCGCTACCTCAAATCTCCAAGCTGGTTACGAGTTCTCAATACCGACCTCAGGCACCGTCGGGCATGCGCTGATTCTTGCTCACCAAAGCGAACGTGAGGCGTTTTCCGCTCAATACGAAACCTATGGAGCAAACACCACAGCTTTAGTCGACACTTACGAGATTGAAACGGGCATCAGAGTAGCCATAGAGGTGTTTGGAACTAGACTGCGGGCAATCCGAATCGACTCCGGAGATCTAAAAAATGAAGTAACCAGAGCACGACAGGTCCTAGATGACCTCGGTGCTACCTCGACACAGATCGTACTCTCTGGCGATCTTGATGAGTACTCAATCTTAGAACTTTCAAAGTTGAAGGTCGATGGCTTTGGAGTGGGTACCAGACTTGTTTCCGGATCAGGATATCCCAGCGCCAACTTTGTCTACAAACTCGTCGCCACAGAGGATGCGCTCGGAGTTAGGAGTGTAGCAAAAACTTCATCTCAGAAAGAGTCGATCGGAGGCCCAAAAGATGCGATACGCTTCTACTCAAGCGACGGGATACTAGCTCAAGAACATACGATCAATCCCCACAACGACCTGGCGTTGTTAGGGAAGATCGATAGAGTCCAAAAAGAACTTATACGGGAGGGTGACACCGTAGTTGAGACACCCGACCTCAAGGAGCTGCGACGCAGACACTTAGAGAGTATCGAGATCCTCCCCAAGAGTTCACGTCAAGAACTCCAACCCGAGGGACCATATCTAGTAGTATCGCCTTGGACGCCGAGTAGCTCCAACGACTGAAGTTAAATTCTCAGTTTACGAACCTTGCTGTATTACCCAGTTGCAGAGTCGGGGCCAGAGTTCCATAGCCCATCTACCAAAGTTAATTCCAGATATAAACACCAAGAACCTTTTGTTTTCAGGATCGATCCACACCAGCGAACCTGATCTTCCAAAGTGGCCAAATGTGCGTGGAGAGTTTAGCGTTCCGCTCCAATGGGGCATTTTCGAGTCCCTGACCTCTGCACCTAAACTCCATTGGTTATCCCTCATTAATCCAAACCCAGGCAAAACACCTGGTAAACCGGGAAGGAAAGGACTAGCTAGAAGCTCTAAAGCACTGTAAGACAGAACCAACGGGGCAACCATCACCTCCACAAGGGATACAAGATCCTCTACCGAGGCAACTAGTCCCGTAGCTGCACCACGGCCCTCAGGAACAAATAACTCCTTTGAAAACGACGCTGTTCTCATGCCACAAGGACCAATAATCGCGTCAGTGACATAATCTACAAAACTCATCCCAACTGACTCTTCCAAGTAAAGAGCTAAGACCTCGTAACCAAGGTTTGAGTAGATCCTCCTTTTCCCAGGGCTCCCAAGTCTCGCAAGTTCCTTTCCATTTAATGTTGGAAGTCCATCTGGAGCCAGACCTGACGCGTGGGAAAGAAGATTTTTAACCTCTATTAAGCTTCCTAGAGTCACATCGTCATCGAGTGAGATACTTCCATCTTCTACAGCAACCAGAGTCGCAACCGCGCTGAAAAGCTTGGTAACTGAGGCCAAAGGAGCCACAAAATGGTCACGATACGAGAAATCTACTCTCAGCGTACCGTCTGCATTAATGCTTCCGTAGGAGAAGGCGAAGTCAAGCTCTTCGTCAATCACAAAGTCGTCGAACTTCACCTAGCTCCCCAAAAGTACAAAGAGTACCCGAGGCGGGACTCGAACCCGCATGGCCTTGCGGCCCGGGGGGTTTAAGCCCCCTGCGTCTACCATTCCGCCACCCGGGCAAGTAACTACCAAATACTATATCCTGAAGATTGAAATAGCAGCAGAAATTCATCTATCGTTTCCACTTAATCTCAGCATGATCGGTTGGAGATAAGTAAACAAACTCAGACCTGCAAAGAAGTCCACTCTCCAACTGGACTGTATCCTCCCGCAAGGTAGTAAGCAAGGTGAGAATGCAGACACTTCACACCCTTGCGAGCACCACCTACGCCTCCTTCAATATGAATATCTACGCCACACTGTTTTATCAAGCTGTTTCTCGCTGCGCGATAGGAGTTGTGGACTGCTTCCAAGGAACCTTTGAAGTGATTCTCCGCATGCACAACTCCTCCTAGAGACTCAACTGTACCTACCTTCCTCACCAAATCTCTATCCACCAACCAGAACCAATCAGGATTTGGATAACCATCAGGCCTGATCGGGTAAGACTCTATGACCATTGCCTTACCTGATTGCGCACGAACGGCAACTCTAAAGGGGATAGTCGGCATCCTTCCCAACAGCGCCGCTATCTCCAGATACTCTTCTCTTGTAGCAACAAACGCAGAAGGGACCTGGACCTGCGTTCCTCTTACCTCTATTTTCGTCGCTTTCTCCTTAACAAAACGCCAACAACAACTGCTACTGCAAATACAGGAAGGAGTCGCTTAGCTACTGGTTTAGCAACTAGCGAGAGCGCATTTAGTTCTTTGTTCTCACGACGTGAACTTTCAGAGCTATCGTCAGCAGAGCTACGCTTTACATCCCCTTGAGGCGCAGCATCTTTATCATAGGCCGAACCTGAACCTTCGGTTAAATCTGAGGGCAATTTTAGCTCCTCAGTCGCATCACTCGCATAGGAGCTACCTCCCCCGACGCTTAGAACCTCTTTTTCTAAGTTATCTACAAACTGTTCTACTAGCTTTTGGCTAACGTCCGCTAAAACTCCTCGTCCGAACTGCGCTACTTTACCGGATATGGTAAGGTTTAGATTGATCTTACAGCGAGTCTTCCCGTCAATCTCGTCTAATTGGGCAACGATGTCGGCCGTTGCATTTCCCTGACCCTTGGTATCACGTCCCTCAGCCCTAAGAACGGCCCGATGGATCTGGTCGTCTCGTTCAGCAAATCGTAGTTTACCTCTATAGGTCGAGGTAATGGGTCCAACTTTAATCTTGACTGAGCCAACGTAGTCTTCGCCCGCTACCTCCTCCAACTTCGCCCCGGGCATACATGGAGCTATCTTCTCTAGATCGGTCAACGTCTCCCACGCTTTGTCAAGGGGTACCGAAACCGTAAATTCGTTAGTTATCTCCATCTCTCCAAATCCTCCAATGTATCGATGTCAAATGGAGAGCCCTCACACTCGACATAACATACCCTATCTCTATTTTCTCGAATTAGTCGCCGCGCTCCCTCGTCTCCATGTGTGGGAAGTCGGTCAAATAAGGATCTATCAATTCGCACAGGGTTTCGCGCCACCCCGTCGTAGGAGGCTACGGCCAAAAGGCAGCCTTGAAGACCTGCTAGTTTTGTCCAAGCTGAAGACGAAACAAAGGGTTGATCTCCAAGTCCTACAACTACGAAGTCGGCATCCACCTCGAGAGCATAGGAGATCCCTACCTGCAACGACGTAGCCATACCGTTCTCCCAGTTCGGATTGTCTAGCACTACAAGTCCCGGAGGGACGATATTGGACAGGTTCACATACCCTCCAACAACGACCTTGTGTTCTAACTTCGCTGAGATCAAAGCATCTACTGCAAAAGAGATGACTCTTTTCCCGTCGATCTTCGCTAACAACTTATGTGACGGGCCACCGAATCGACTACCAGAGCCAGCCGCCAACAAGATCCCGACACCGACTTTATGCTCCAAAGTCATTGCACTTCGTGAATCCGGCCCTCACCTTTGTATAGGTTAGGAACCACCTTTCCTTCTCTCCTTGCAATAATCTCAGCGACAATCGAGATCGCTGTTTCCTCCGGTGTTCGTGCCCCTATATCGACTCCGATTGGTCCGCTTACCCTATCGTTTACGTCATCTTCGGACAGGCCAATCTCTAAGAGTCTTTTCATTCGTTCCTCATGGGTCCGTCTTGAGCCCATGGCGCCTATGTAGCCAACTTTCGTACCAAGTGCACCTCTGATGGCTGGTACATCGAACTTCGGGTCGTGAGTAAGTACACACAACGCATCTTTGGGACCCAAAGATCCACCTACTTTCTCCAGATATCTGTCCGGCCAATCAACAACTACTTCATCCGCAGCAGGGAATCGATCAGGAGTGGCAAAAAGTGGACGGGCATCGCACACCGTTACTTCGTAACCTAGGATCTTCGCAACTCGAGACAGTGCTGCCGAGAAGTCAACGGCTCCAAAAATCACCATCTTTGCTGGCGATGCGTAAACGTCGTAAAGCACTCCGATCTCCTGTGCTCTAGATTGACCGGAGCGACCATAGTGTCGGCGCACCGATCGACCAAAAGACAACAGCGCCTCGCCATCGCGTCGAACCACCCGATCTAGGTCGTCATTACCGAACGTACCGCGAACTAGTCCATCCGAACTAATCAAGATCTGTACTCCCACCTCAGGCATTGCGACATTCTGGTTCATCGTCGCAAAGTACTCGCTTTCGCCTGCCTCCTCTTCAGAGGCGAACACCGTAGCCAGCACGAAAGGAGTTTTATCGCTCAAAAGTTTGGCCACGTCATCTAAATGCTCAGGTGGATTAGGTTGTACCATTATGTGAAGCGTACCACCACAGGTAAGGCCGACGGCAAAGGCTTCGTCGTCAGAGTACCCGTACTCTAAAGTGCGAGCACAGTTAAGAGGAGTCGACGTTGAACCGATCACTCCTAGGGAGCGCATAAGAACCTCGTCAGCACCTAAGGCTGCCAGCGCCTCTATCACAACTGCTCCCTCTACGCACCCACCTGAGACAGATCCCACGACTTCAGCATCTTCACTTACGGCCATAGTCGCACCGATATCCCTCGGACTAGAGCCATCGGTACCCACAACGGTAGCAAGTGCAAACCTCTTACCTTTTTGCTTCCAGTCGACTACTGTACCTATTATCTCCCGCACTACTGATCACCTCCGCTAACATCTCTAAAGAATCTAAACAGTGGCCGTCTAAAAATTCATCCACGTATGGAAGTGCCGCTGACATACCTCTCGTCAAAGGAGCGTAACCAGGCATTGCCTTTAGGGGATTAACCCAAATCACCTTGTGCGCAACTCTAGAAAGTCTCTCCATCTCCTTTGCCATTGTCACGGGATCGCCGCGATCCCAGCCGTCAGACAACAAGACGACTATAGACCCTCTTGCCATCCCTCTCACTCCGTAGACACCGTTAAACTGGGCCAGCGTGTCGCCTATACGAGTACCGCCAGACCAGTCGTTAACCGCGTTGGTAGCCCTTTGAAGGGCTTCGTCGAAGTCGTGACCTCCAAGTTCTCTCGTGATACGAGTTAGGCGTGTACCGAACGTAAACACCTCTGCTCCGGCTCCTAAAAGCGAGGCCTGAGCGAATCGAATAAGAACTCTAGCGTAAGGCTCCATGGAACCCGAGACGTCGCAGAGAACGACGACCTTGCGTCTCATGTCACTCTTGGACCTATACGACCTCTTTATAATCTCACCGTCGTAACGAACAATCTCGCGTATAGTTCTACGCATATCGATGCTTCTACCGGACCTGGAGTTCCTCTCCCTCAACGAAACTCTAAGAGGTGGAGAGACCTTTAGCTTTCTCACTAGGCGTGAAACCTCGCGCATCTCTTCATCACTCAAGCGAGAAAAGTCCTTCTGCTTGAGCACCTCAGCAGCGGAGAACCTTAGTGAGGTATGATCTTCATTATTAGAAAGAGCTTCTTCTGCCTCTGGTGAGCTGTCTTCGTCTTCTATGAGCATCGTTACTGACCGCTTCGGGACAGACTCTCCACTCATAGCGGCTGGGTCGATGCCAAAGTACAACGAAAAGCACTGATTGAACTGGTCAAGGTCGGAGAGACGTAACAGCAAGGTCGCCCGAGCAGCCCAGTAGATCTCATCCAAGTTTGACATATCGAGCAGAGATAGAGACTCCGAAAATAAAACGGAGGAAGTAAGAGGCACTGATATCTCAGCGCCTCTTAGCAAAGTTACAAAACCTAACGCGATTTCGATCGGTGCAGCCACACTACTTCAAGCTCTCCAGCGCACTACGTACTAGCTTTGTTAGATCTAGTTCTCTGACTCGTTCTTCATCTTCTTTATATTTCACCAGCACTCCGAGAGTCTTTGCGAACATCTCTGCATCTATCTCGTCGCTTTGAAGTATCGAAAGTGATCGTGCCCAGTCGATAGCTTCTGCTATACCAGGTGGCTTGTATACTCCCAGTCTGCGCACCTCCTGCGTTATCATCGCCACTTGAGCAACCAAACGCAAGGCGACCTCAGGTGCTCGTCTGTTTATGATGGAGATCTCACGATCAAAACTTGGATGTTCCACCCAATGATATAGACATCGTCTCTTGAGTGCGTCATGTACATCCCGAGTTCGATTAGAAGTGATCACCGTGATCGGCGCCCGGAGAGAAGACACGGTCCCCAACTCCGGAATAGTAACAGCGTTTTCCGAGAGTATCTCTAAAAGATAGGCCTCGAACTCGTCGTCAGCTCGATCTATCTCATCTATTAGAAGAACCGGAGGGAAGACTTCACCGTTTCTTTCACTGTAGTTACTTGCATCTAGAGCCTTTAGAAGAGGTCGTCTGACTAAAAATCGCTCTGAGAACAACTCATCTTCGACACCGTCGACGTTAGAGTTTGTGCCTTTATTTCCAAGGACTTCTGTAGTACGAATATGAAGCAGTTGCCGAGCATAGTCCCACTCATAGACGGCTTGGGATACATCGATGCCCTCGTAACACTGGAGTCGAATTAGTGGAACCTCTAGCCAAGAAGAGAGAGCTTTGGCAACCTCTGTCTTTCCGACACCCGCATCACCCTCCAACAACAGCGGTCTTTCTAACGCTAGAGCAAGAAAAAGCGCCGTTCCCATGCCATCGTCGGCTAAGTAGTTCTGCTTATCGAGTTCCCCAACGAGCTCCTTAGGGTTCCGCACTCCAAAATAACTAGATAAAGTACCACCAACCTCACCGACGTTCAATCTAACTCCACTTTCTAAAGGATCAGGGACCCAAAAATACGACTGAGCCCCGGGCTAGGCTCGAGGCTCAGTCACCAGATCATCTACTAGCCTTCCATCTCCTCAAGAGCACGCCTTGTCAGCACTTTAGCTAAGTGAACTCGAAACTCAGATGATGCATTTAGATCCGAGGGCGGTTCAATTCCCGCGGCCGCCAGTTCTGCAGCCTCAGCTATAGAGGCTCCGCCATCTAGCGCCGTCTCACAGCCGATGGACCTTAAAGGAGAAGAACCCATGTTAACAAATGCTATCTTAGTAGAGCCGTTTCTAACCGCAGCCACCCCGACGATCGCCCAGTCTTGCGCACGCCTATTAAATTTCTTAAATGACCAGGCCCCGATACCCTTAGGCACCCTAATCTCCGTCAAAATCTCGTCGGAACTAAGGTCCGTCTCCAAGAACCCTTTGAAAAAACCTCTAGCCGAGATCTCTCTTTCTCCCTTACTGCCAGTCGCAACCATAGTGGCGTCGAGAGCCAGAAGTGCCGCTGGGAGATCCGAAGCGCCGTCACCGTGCGCCACTGAACCTCCTATCGTGCCTCGGTGGCGTACCTGAGGATCTCCAACCATACCTGCAACGTGAGAAAGAATCGGAACATGAGACTTCAAGATCTCCGAGCGCTCAAGGTCATGGTGGCGGGTAAGAGCACCGATGGCTACATAATCCCCTTCGTCTTTTACATAGGACAGCTCACGAAGCTGGCTGATATCAACTAATAGAGATGGGGTCGCTAATCGAAACTTCATGAGTGGCACGAGAGAGTGACCACCAGCTATAAACTTCGCATCTTCATCCGAGCTTATCTTGGCTAAAGCATCAGCAACATCTAAAGCTCTTACGTACTCAAACTTCGCTGGATACAAATTCTTGCCTTTCTAATTAAAACCTTTGTCAGATCATCCTTTGACGCTTTGAATCGCGCGCCACACTCGTTCTGGACTTGCAGGCATCTCGATGTTGGTTACGCCTAAATGACTCAACGCATCGACTACAGCGTTTATGATTGCAGGCGTAGAGGCTATAGTCCCCGCTTCACCGATACCTTTTACTCCAAGGGGATTTGTCGGACTAGGCGTAATAGTCTGTCCTAACTCAAAGTTAGGCATCTCGGCCGCTGAAGGAACCAGATAGTCAGCGAGAGACGGATTTAGCAGATTGCCCGACTTATCATAGACTGCCTCTTCGTAAAGAGCTTGAGCTACACCCTGAACGATTCCACCGTGGATCTGCCCCTCTACAATCATCGGATTAATCTGGTTTCCACAGTCATCTACAGCAAGGTAGCGAGTAAGGTCTACCTTGCCCGTCTCAGAGTCGACCTCCACCACAGCGAGGTGCGTTCCGTAAGGGAATGTAAAGTTCGGAGGATCCCAACTAATACTTGCCTCCAAGTTAGGCTCC
>JAJYGI010000045.1 GCA_021790735.1 Actinomycetes bacterium
AACTTTCAACGCTTTTTGCTGCAATCGTTCTGATCGGCCCTGCTGAGATGAGGTTGACTCGAACACCGTGGGGCCCGCAGTCTCGAGCGAGGTACCTAGTTAGCGACTCCAACCCTGCTTTAGCTACGCCCATCCAGTTGTAGCCGGGCCACGCTACCTGCCCGTCGAAGTCTAGACCTACCACAGATGCTCCTTTTGGGGCGGATTTGAGTAGGGGGAGTAATGACTGTATGAGCGACTTTAAAGAGAAGGTCGAGACCTGAATGGCTACGGCTACGTCTTCGAATGGAGCTTGGAAGATATCGCCGCCAATGCAACTTGGTGGTGCGTAACCAATTGAGTGTAAGACACCATCTATATGGGTCCAAGGAGATAGTGTCTGAGCCAAAGAGTCAAGGTGTTCTTGATTGCTCACGTCTAGTTCCACTACTCTTACTTCGCTGCTTAGCTTTCTAGCTACTCTTTGTGTAATTGAAAGACCTCTCCCAAATCCACTTAGTACTACTTGGGCTCCTTCTGAGATTGCAACCTCGGCGGCTGCATACGCTATTGAAGAGGTGTTTAGAACTCCAGTAATAAATATCCTCTTCTCTTCAAGAATCCCCATTACGCCTCCCACGTTTAGACTTCCATTACATTAGCGTGACATTATGTTGCACCGCGCTACTTGTAAGGAGAGGGTTTGTCAATAGGTACGGTTGGAGTTATTGGGGGTACTGGACCTGCTGGTAAAGGAGTAGCCTTTCGTTTGGCAATGACCGGTTTAGATGTAGTGATCGGTTCGCGGGAGTTGTCTCGGGCTGAGTCGACTTGTAGTGAAGTCGATAGAGGTTACAGTTGGAGAAGTAATCTAAGTGGTGGGACGAACGAGGATGCTGCTCGATGTGGACTGGTTGTCTTGGCGACTCCTTGGGAAGGGTTAGCATCGACAGTTGAGCCTCTATCAGAGATACTTTCTGGGAAAGTGGTGGTAACTATGGCTAACGCTTTGGTTAGGGTCGGGAAGGAGTTCCAACCTGTTTTGCTGGCGAAGGGATCGGTAGCTGCTCTCGTAGCATCCCTGCTACCTAACTCGCAGGTAGTCTCGGCGTTCCAGCATGTTCCAGCCCGGGAGCTCTTAGAGGTTGATAGTGTACTTCACGCGGACGTAATTATCTGTGGAGATGATCCAGGGTCGAAGCTTAACGTCCGAGAGATTTTCGATAGAATTGAAGGAGTTCGGCTGCTTGATGGGGGCTCGCTAGCCTTGTCGGGAGCGATTGAAGCAATGACCGCTGTGCTGTTGAACCTAAACTTGAGGTACAAGACACGTACTTCGATTCGTGTAAGTGGAATTGAGGCTTGATTTAAATTGATGCGGATCTACGATACGAAGTCAGCTTCCAAAGTTTCTTTGGAGGTAGGGGAGATGGTGAGGTTATATACCTGTGGAATTACACCCTACGACGCTGCACACGTTGGACATGCTGCTGTCTATCTCACCTTTGACATACTGCAGCGACGTCTCAATGACTTAGGAGTCAAGACGCTATGCGTGCGCAATGTGACAGATGTCGACGATGACATACTGCGAAAAGCTCGTGAGCTCGACTGCAACTACCTTGATCTTGCGGCGAGCGAGATGGCGAAGTTTGACGCCAACATGGCTGCTCTAGGAGTGCTTGCGTGTCACTCTGAACCGCGCGCGACCTCTGCAATCCCACAGATTTTATCTCTGATTGCGGACCTCTTTGACAAAGACCATGCCTATGAGGTAAACGGATGGGTTTACTTCGACGTGTCTACCTTTCCTGAATTTGGTAAGCTTAGCCACTATCACTACGAAGAGATGGTGACTCTTTCTGCTGAACGAGGTGCTGATCCAGATGATCCAAGAAAACGTAACCCATTAGACTTCGTACTCTGGCAACCGAGCGCAAGAGGCGAACCTATGTGGGAGTCTCGTTATGGTCCTGGGAGGCCGGGTTGGCATATTGAGTGTTCAGCGCTAGCAATGCGAGAGCTCGGTGAAACTATCGACATTCACGGTGGAGGATCAGACCTTATTTTCCCACATCACGAATGTGAGATCGCTCAGAGTGAGTCGGCAACTGGAAAGATGTTCTCAAGGTACTGGATGCATGTAGGAATGGTTAATCTTCGAGGCATCAAGATGTCTAAGTCTCTGGGAAACTTGGTCTTTGTCCATGACTTACTAAAGACACACTCTCCTGAGAGCGTAAGACTAGCTATCGTCTCAAACCACTACCGAAGTTCGTGGGAGTTTTCTAACGAACTTGTTGATGAGGCTGAAGAACGAGTTGAGAGATGGAGACGCAATGGTATCGGTAACGGGGCCTTGGAGGAGGTTCGTGAGAGACTCGACGACGACCTTGATGTGCTTGGAGCCTCCTTGGCTATCGACGATGCGGTCACTAAAGGTTTTGGAGTAAGCTCAGCATGTCGTCTTCTAGGAGTCGATCTGTGACGTTGGAAGTTGTTTCCCGTATACTCCAAGTCGATATATGTAGATGGTGGTGACTGCGTGAGAGTTGAGTTAGTGGACGCCGGAAAGATCGATCTCGCCTCGGAGTTCGGGTTGATAGATCTATCCAGGCGATACGGTAAGGGTCCAAAGACAGTTGTAGCGGCGCGGATCAACGGTTGTTTGGCCGATCTGGGAACAAAGGTGTCCGAAGGCGATGTCGTTGAGTTTATCCATGCGGATACAGATGAGGGACGGTCCGTCATTAGACACTCGACAGCTCACGTCTTAGCTCAGGCAGTTCTTCGCTTATGGCCAGGAACACACTACGCTATCGGTCCAGCGATCGACGACGGATTCTACTACGACTTCGAGCTTCCAGAGAGTCGGCACTTAGACGAAAAAGATCTTATATCCATTGAAGCAGAGATGCGGAAAATTGTTTCAGAGAACCAGAGCTTTCTACGTCATGAGTACTCATTTGAGGAGAGTAAGTCACTTTTTGTAGATCAGCCATTTAAGGTTGAGATCATTGAATCGGTGCAAGGGCAAAGCGACGATAAAGAGGTGGCCTCTGAGGAAGGGGTATCTGTAGCTGGCGTTTCAGTGTATGAAAACTCCGCCGGTTTTGTTGATCTTTGCCGAGGTCCACATGTACCCTCTACTTCCTATCTGGGTAGCTTCACCCTAACAAGAACCTCCGGGGCCTACTGGAGGGGCGATGAGAGACGTGCTCAGCTGCAGCGTGTCTATGGTACTGCTTGGGAGTCGAAGGCGGCTTTGGACGCTCATATGCGAATGCTTGAAGAAGCTGCCAAACGGGATCATAGGAAGCTCGGCGTTGAACTTGATCTATTTCACTTTCCACCTGAGATTGGGTCTGGTCTTCCAGTTTTTCATCCAAAAGGTGCTCTTATTCGTTACTTGATGGAAGAGTACGCTAGAAAAGCGCACCTTAGGGCTGGCTATGAGTTTGCCTGGACACCGCACGTAGCAAAGTCAAGTCTGTTTGCTATATCGGGTCACTTGGAGTGGTACAAAGACGGTATGTTTCCTCCAATGGAACTAGACGGCTCGACTTACTATATGAAGCCTATGAACTGTCCGATGCATATTTTGATATATCAGTCAAGGGCACGGTCCTATAGAGAACTCCCTTTGCGACTTTTTGAATTTGGTACTGTATATCGGTACGAGCGTTCTGGTACGCTTCATGGCCTAGCTCGTGTAAGGGGTCTGACTCAGGATGACTCACATATTTTTTGTGCAAAAGATCAGCTTGGCTCTGAAGTCGAGCGGCTGATTCGCTTTGTTTTGGCACTACTGTCTGCCTTTGGTCTGAGGGACTTTGAGGCTGAGGTTGCAACTAGGCCTGAGAAGTATATCGGCTCTGATGAGGAGTGGGAGGTTGCGACTGCTGCTTTGGTGGCAGCGCTAGACAACATTGGTGTAACGTATAAGATCGCCCCAGGTGAAGGTGCATTCTATGCTCCTAAAATTGATGTGCATTTGACTGACGCAATCGGTAGGCGTTGGCAGGTCTCGACGTTGCAGGTTGATCTTCAAGAACCCCAGCGTTTCCAGCTTGGCTACATGAGCCACGATAATTCTATAGACACTCCTTACATGCTGCACAGGGCGCTATTTGGCTCCGTAGAGAGATTCATGGCTATCTTGATAGAACACTTTGCCGGAGCACTTCCCACGTGGTTATCTCCAGTTCAGGCTGTCGTGCTTCCAGTGAGCGAACATGCCGATAGCTATGCACATGAGGTCTCTAGGGCGATTAAAGGTATAGGCGGTCGTTCGTCGGTGGAAGAAGCCAGAGAGCCGTTAGGGGCACGAATTCGACGTATGAAACTCGAGAAGATACCCTTTATCATCGTCGTAGGCGATGAGGACGTGGAATCAAGGACTGTTGGTGTCAATAGAAGAGGATCGAATACACCAGAACGTGGCGTTGCTCTTGAGAAATTTCTTGACGAGCTAGGTGGCGATATCAAAGAACCTGATCTTGTAGGTTTTGACTATGACGCTTGAGTCGATCTGGGCAGGTTGGAGGATGTCCTTCATTGAGGGTGCGTCCTTGGAACGGCCTTCTCATGTCGGGTGTGTTCTGTGTGTTATAGGAGAGTCGATAGATCAAGATCGCGAGCTAAGAGTCATAACACGTGGTTCCTTTTGCTATGTAGTTATGAACATCTATCCTTATACTTCAGGACATCTTATGGTTGTACCGTATGCCCATAGTGCATCGTTGTCGGAGTTTACGACCGAGTGTCGTCGGGAAATATTTGATCTTTTGGATCTAAGCGTATCCAAGCTTTCGGCTGTGTACTCGCCACACGGTTTTAATCTTGGAGTAAATCTTGGTCGAGCGGCAGGTGCTGGGATCGCTGATCATATTCACTTTCATGTAGTTCCTCGCTGGAATGGGGATACTAACTTTATGACAACCACAGCCGGTACTAGAGTTCAGCCAGAGTCTCTAGAGGCTTCTTATGATCGGATAATTTCTAAGTGGTAGATTCGAGTCATCGCTGCAGCTCAATCTTTATCAGCGGCTACTTTGGTTTGTTCGGTAGAGCCTGGTATCCGTGTCTTGTGGCTGAAAAGGAGGCTCTTCCTCCTGTTATCGACCGAAGATGAAGCGTATACCCTGATAACTCAGCTTCAGGAACTAAAGCCTGTACCGTTACGAGGTCTTCATGGTCGTTTTGGGTTCCAAGTACCTGGGCTCTTTTAGAGCTGAGGTCTCCAAGTACGTCTCCTTGGTATCTTATAGGCACAGTTACGTATACATGAGCTACGGGCTCAAGTACTACCGGGTTTGCGTTGGATATAGCGGTTCTAAAACCCAAAGCTCCGGCTACTTTGAAGCTCATCTCTGAGGAATCGACTGGGTGGTACTTCCCATCTACCAACCGCACTTTAACATCTACTACCGGGTAACCATTTGGTCCACCGCTCTCCATGGCCTCTACGACACCCTTCTCTACCGCGGGTATAAAGTTGCGAGGTATCGCACCTCCTACTATTTCATCGATGAACTCAAAGCCTTGACCCCTAGCTAACGGTTCAACGACAAGGTCTACGACGCCGTATTGACCGTGTCCGCCGCTTTGTTTTTTGTACTTACCTTCGGCACGTGCACTTTTTTCTATGGTCTCAAGGTACTCTATCTCAGGTGTTTGAAACGATGCAGAGACCTTAGCTCTTCGACTTACCTTCTCTAAGACGTTAGAGATATGGGTGTCTCCTAGGCCACTACATACGATTCTGTGAGATCGTGCCTCCCGCTTAACTGATAGCACTGGTTCTTCCTCGGAGATCTTCAAAAGCGTGCTAAATAGTTTTTCGTCGTCAGCCTTGTTTTCGGCGGTAACGACGACGCTATAAGTGGATAAGGGAAGCGCGATCTCCGGAAGTGGTGCTTGATCGAGGCTAGATGCGAGCGTGTCGGAGGTAGAGAGATTTACTTGTTTACTTACGAAGACGATGTCACCTTCGCAAGCACTTGTTAGGTTAGAGATGTCCTTACCGACTTTTTGAAAGACTGTATGTATCTTCTCTGGAGCCTGTCGCCTTATATTAAAGCACGTCTCATCTGGTATCAAAGCACCCTTGAAGATCTTCACTAACGATATCTTGCCTAAGTACGGATCGATATAGGTCTTTAGAACCTGAGCAAGAAGGTCTTTAGCTCTACCTTCTTCTTTGGGAGCCACGCCAATCTCTAGTAGATACTTTACGAGAATGTCGATACCGATCTGCTTTGTTGAACTACCACAGATGACTGGAAAAACCTTCCGAGCTCTGAAACGCTCGGCTAGAAGAGTCTCCACTGTATCGGGATTAGGCTCCTCGCCCTCTAGATAGCGTTCCATTAGAGCGTCGTCCTCTTCGATAACATCTTCTACTAGATGTTCGTGCTCTTCGTGTTCTTTTGCCTCCAAATCCCTAGGGATCTGACCGATGGACTTAGAACCGGAGTCATAGGTGACTGTTGTCTCAAATAAAACGTCGGCGACGCCGCGAAGCGAGGTCTCGTTACCGAGGGGTATATCGATAAGCGATATACGACTAGTTAGCGAGGTTCGAATTGCGTCAACCGTTCGTTCAAAGTCTGCATTTTCCCTATCAAGCTTAGTTATGAACAGTACAACGGGAATCTTTGCCTCTTCGGCCAAACGCCAAAGTCGTTCGACGTCTGGGCCCAAGTTATCGGTGGCAGAGACGGTCAAGACTACGAGTTCAGAGCCTGTGATCGCTGGAATAACTTCTCCTATAAAGTCTGAGGAGCCAGGAGTATCAAACAGATTTAGCTTTCCACCGTCGATGGGTACTGTTGTCATAGTCATAGTAGTTGAACGATGATGTGCAATCTCCTCGGATTCAATGTCGGAAAGAGTAGTACCGTCCTCAATCGTTCCCTTGCGCTTTATTACGCCAGTTTCAAAGGCGATGGCCTCAAGCAATGAGGTTTTGCCCGAACCTGCTTGCCCAAGGAGGGCAACGTTACGTATCTCAGCTGTCTGGTAGGGCTTCATCGAGTACCTCGTCCCTGGCCTTGGAGGACCATATGTTCGCTATAAGAGTCGTTATCGCTAAAGATATCAAAGTTTCATGCTATCCTGTTAGCCATAGTAGGAAATATTTTGCGAATAATAGGTATTTCTAACAGAAAGAGCGTTTGAAAAGAGTCACTGCAACGCTCTAGGGAGTCGGTAGCAGGTGTTTGACGGAAGTTTAAGAACAGAAGTAGATCGAGTTACTAAACCCCTGGGAAAGTCCCTAGCCCGCATAGGGGTAACGGCGGACTTGCTAACTCTACTAGGAGTAGTATTTTCGTTAATTGCGGGCGTTCTCATAGTGTCAGGCCACTTACTTCTTGGTGTTGTAGCGGTCGTTCTTGCAGGTGTCCCTGATCTGCTTGATGGACCGGTCGCAAAGGCGCTTCATGCTACCTCGAAAAGAGGAGCTTTTATCGACTCTTTCTCAGATAGAGTTAGCGACTTCATTCTCTTTGGGTCTTTGGCATGGTACTATATCGATCGCAGAGACTCAACGATGGCTCTCGTTTCATTTGCTTGTTACGGCATGGCATCGTTCATCTCTTATCAAAGAGCCAAGGCGGAGCTTTTAGGTTTCAACGCCAAAGGCGGTTTGATGGAGCGAGCAGAGCGAGTACTTATGCTAGCTATAGGACTTGCTATTGCCTCGTTACTGCCTTACGTCCTGATCTTTATTCTCTTAGCGAGCGCTGTAACGGTGGTTCAGAGATTCCTTAAAGTTTGGTCTCAAGCATCGAAGCAGATCGATAAGAGTAAAAGAACCAAGAGGACCTACTCTTCAAGGCGCTCTAGGGTTCGGCGAGATAGCGTAACTTCGAGAACGTCGAGGGGCGGCGGTTTAAAGGCTCGACCCTACAAGAGTAGAGTACTTGCAAGGAGATCTTCTGAGGGGCTGATCAAGCGCTTTAGAGATACCTATAAGGCCTAACACTGTGGCGTGGTTCATTATCGGTATCGTTTTGTACTCTATGGTGGGAGAGCAGGTATTTGAAGTATAGCTCAGACCGGGTGTCGCTGTTGAAAGCAACGTCCAGTTTGCTTCGAACTACTCGCCTGGATCGTGTGAGTGCACTGGCGGGAGTTGGGGGAGTGGTAGCTTACTTGACCTCTCCAAGAGACCGTCGAGATACTGTTCGTCGTCATCAAAGAATGGCCCTTGGCAGTTCAGCTACTAAATGGCAGATTGAGCGTAGTGTAGTAGCGGCGTTTTCTAACTACGCAAGGTACTGGGTCTCGCTATTGAGTACGCCGTATCTAAAGTCTTTGGAGATTGCGCTGAACACGCGTGTAGTCAATAGAGGCACTCTCGACCTGGTACTAGAGGAAGGTTCTGGTGCGTTGGTTGTATCTCCTCACATAGGCAACTGGGACTTTGGTGCGGCGTGGTTTGCGACACTAGGAGGAAGAGTTCTAGCGGTCACTGAAGAGTTGAAGGACGAAAGCCTAAAGGAGTGGTTTTGGAAAGATCGCAAAGATATGGGCATCGATCCGATCTATCCTGGAGCAAAGGCAACTACGCAGATACTAAAAGCATTGGAAGACAACTACGTCGTTGCTTTGGTATCGGATCGAGATCTCTTCGGTAACGGGCTGGAGGTTGAGTTTTTTGGTCAGAGGATAAAAATTCCAACTGGTCCGGCGGTACTGTCGATTCGGTCTAAGACTCCAAT
>JAJYGI010000001.1 GCA_021790735.1 Actinomycetes bacterium
GGATATAAAAAAATACAAGGAGAGGCTGCAAAGTCCCCGTACGTGGGTGGATTGACAGATGAACAGAAGGTTCAAAGACAGCTCCGCCTACTGCTGAGAGATCTTGGTATCTTCGAGGCGATAACGAGTACTTTATACGCCCACAACGACCACCTGGAGGTAGGTGTTGAGGCTCATCCCTTAGAGGTCTCTAATCCACTTAGTCAAGATGAGGTGGCTCTCAGGATGACTATGTTGCCTGGCCACCTCAAGGCGCTGTCTTACAATCTTTCAAGACGTCTAGATAACGTGTCGTTTTTCGAGATTGGCAGCGTTGTCTCCCCAGGAAAGTCTCTTGAGCACGAGGGACTTCCTAACGAGCGAGTACGGGTAGCGACTTTAGTAAGTGATAAGACAAACGGTGCTGAAAAGGCAACCAAGCTCTTGAGTGTTCTTTTGGAGTTTTTCTCAGTCGATGCGTCGGTCTTGCGTTCTCAACTAACAAGTGAGACACCCTCTTCTAGCTACGGTAGATTTCCTATTTTACATAGTGGAAGACGTGGCGGGATCTATGACCGAGATGGAGAGCTAATCGGTGTTGTGGGAGAGTTGCCTCCCAAGGTAGCTAAACACGTTGTGGAGCCTCTCTCAAAGTTTCGTTACGGATGGCTGGAGTTCGATCTAAAGGCCATGCTAGCGCTATCGGAGAAGACAAAGGCGACAAGGGAGATCTCAAGCTATACCTCGACAGATCTCGACCTTTCATTTGAACTGCCGGAGTCGGTATCGAGCCTTGAGGTTGTTCGTTTGCTGAGAGAGACGATAGGAGACCTCGCAACCTCAGTCCAGGTATTTGATGTGTTTCGATCGGATAAGCTTCCTCAGGGTACAAAAAGTGTGGGTATACGCCTCCGCCTAGAGCGCCTCGATCGTCCATTGGGAGAGCGTGACATCAAAGAGATAATCAAAGAGGCTGGAGCTGCTGCGTCTGCAGTGCTAGGTGGGACTTTAAGAGATCATAAATAGACCTTCATAGAGGTGTATATCTATGCATAAAGGTGTATGCTGATCTCTATGAAGTGTGTGGTATTCGGTGCCTCGGGGTACGCAGGAGCAGAACTGCTGAGAGTCCTTAGCAACCATCCTCACTTTGAGGTGGTAGCCGTTGGCGGTGCGAGCGCAAAGGGACTGAAGGTAAGGGACCTATATCCAGCCTCCTCTTCTGCTGTAGGAGATCTGGTCTTTTTAGACAACTCAGAACTCATGTGGGTGATAAGGTCAGAGAACGTCCCTTTGGTGTTTTTGGCTCTCCCTCACGGTGAGTCGCAAAGGTTGGTACCCGAACTGCTGGAAGCTACCTCTCATGTTATAGATCTTGCCGCGGACTTCCGGATAAAGGATCCAACACAGTATGAGCAGTGGTACGGACACAGACACTTCTGCTCTGAGCTACTGGATCTAGCTGTATATGGTCTTCCCGAGCTAGATCGATCCAATATCGAAGGCGCGAGACTCGTTGCCGTTCCCGGATGTTATCCGACTGCCTCGACCTTGGCGATGGCTCCTCTTGTGAGGTCCGGATACACAAAGGGGAAGGTAGTTGTCAACGCGACCTCAGGTGTATCGGGAGCAGGGCGCTCTTTGCGACTTGAAAGTCTCGCGATGTCGATCCTAGAAGATTATCGCGCTTACGGCCTTAGAACTCATAGACATACCGTTGAGATCGAGAACAACCTCGGTGTCAAAGCGGTGTTTACTCCCCATCTTGCGCCTATGAAACGAGGGATCCTTGCAACCTGTTACCTAGAGCCTTCGGAGAGTTATCTGAATAAGTTCTCTAGCCTTGGTCAAGATCAACAAGATGAAGAGCTGTACGAGCTCTATTCAAGGTTCTACGAGTCAGATCCTTTTGTGAGGCTGTCTCGTACACCACCTAGTACAGGATCGGTATATGGGAGTAATAACGTCTCGATCTCAGTTACCTATGACAAGAGAACGGAGACCTTTATAGCTCTTGGAGCTATCGATAACTTAACTAAAGGTGCAGCTGGACAAGGGGTTCAGTGTGCCAACTTAGTCGTTGGACTGCCAGAAGATAGTGGACTAATGCAGGTAGGAGTATGGCCATGAGTGTAGTCTTTGCCGATGGATTCTTAGCTAACGGGGTAGCGTCTGGCATCAAAGAAAGTGGAGCGTTAGATCTTTGCATTGTCGTCAGTAAAGACGCGAGACCGATACAGTGTTTTGCCACGTTTACGCAGAATAAAGCCGCTGCAGCGCCGGTCGTGCTCTCAAGAGATCACCTTGTTTCGACGGGCAATCGAGCTGTAGCCTGGCTGTTGTCCTCTGGGAATGCGAATGCGGCAACCGGCCAGCGTGGTCTTTCAGATGCATACGCTTTGTGTCAGGCTGTAGCGGCAGAGCTGTCGGTTGAGGTTGAACAGGTGGGGATATGCGCAACGGGACTAATAGGTATCTACATGCCGATAGAGAGGCCACTAGCAAAGATCTCCGAGCTCCTAAGCGATGTCTCTAGTGATGAAGCTCATGGGGCGTTGGCTGCCGAAGCTATTCGTACGACCGATACGTTTGCGAAGTTTGCAACCTACCAAGGCAACGGATATCGAATCGGCGCAATGGCTAAAGGTGCGGCCATGATCTCTCCCAACATGGCGACGATGTTGGCGGTCATTACTACCGACGCGGACGTTGACGATCAAAGACTCTCTAGGGCGTTGGCCCGCGCAGTCTCCATGTCTTTCAATCGACTAAGTATCGACGGCTGCACCTCAACAAACGATACAGTCGTCGTCATGTCTTCGGGTCTATATCCTCCAGACGATCACTTCGAAGAGGGCATGTTGCAGGTCTGTCAGTCACTTGCCGACCAGATCGCTTTAGATGCAGAAGGGGCTACAAAGCTTGCCCGAATAGAGGTTCAAGGAGCTGCTTCTGAAGGCGAGGCACTCGTTGGTGCGAGGAAGATAGCTGAGTCGCAACTCGTAAAGTGTTCGTTGTATGGTAAAGATCCGTACTGGGGGAGGGTTGCTTCCGAGCTCGGTTCTTCTGGCATCGACTTTGATCTAGGGAAATTGAGCGTATGGTACCAAGGTATTGAGGTTGCAAGAGGTGGCGTTAGTCGTTCCTACGACGGGGCGGAACTCGAAAGACTTCTTGAAGATAAAGAGATCAAGGTAAGGGTAGATCTGGGGATCGGACACGGTAGTGCTTTAGTTACAACAACTGATCTTGGTCCTGGTTACATCGATGAGAATATGACTACGTCGTGAACTACGAACCTCAAGAGATCGAAGAACTCTCTCAAAAGGCCCAGATCCTTACAGAGGCGCTCCCTTACATTAAGAGATTCTCTGGTACAACGGTCGTTATAAAGTACGGGGGAAACGCTATCTCAGAGGGTCCGGATAGTCTCGATAGCTTTGTCGAAGACGTTGTGCTTTTGAACTTTGTTGGTATAAGGGTCGTGGTTGTTCACGGTGGCGGGCCGCAGATAGACGCGTTGTTGACGCGGCTTGGACACAGCTCGAGCTTTGTAGGTGGGTTACGAGTCACTGATGCTGAGACGTTGGAGTCAGTAAAGATGGTTCTTTTGGGACAGGTTAACCCGTTGCTCGTCTCTCGTATAAACCAACACGGTGCTCTTGGAGTTGGGGTTTCAGGTGCAGATGGCTCGATGGTACTCTGTCAGCCGAAGTCAATAACCCATGGCTTTGTAGGGGAGGTCATCAAGGTCGACGCTTCTCTTTTGGAGAGTCTTTTGGTGCAAGGACGAATACCGGTGGTGGCATCTATAGGAGTCGGCGTCGATGGTCAGATGTATAACGTGAACGCGGATCTTGTCGCTGCAGAACTTGCTGGAGCACTGAACGCTGAGAAGCTTGTGTTCTTAACTAACGTTGAGGGAATCCGCTCGGACGCTAGTGACCCAAAGAGTCTTCTTCGCCAACTGCGTGCCTTCGAACTTCAAAGATTGTTGGAGTCCAAAGCGGTGCAAGGTGGAATGATCCCAAAGGTAGAGGCTGCTCTAGCGGCTATCGGAAAAGGTGTTCATAGTGTGCATCTTTTAGACGGCCGGCTTCCACATGCGCTGCTTTTAGAGGTATTTACGGATCAAGGGATAGGAACGATGTTATATGGATGAACTATATGAGTCAAAGATGCTGGTGGAAGGTATGCGATCGGCACTTATGCCAACGTATGGGGACTACGGAGTTGTGGTCAAAAGGGCTGAGGGTTGCCGCCTCTTCGATATCGACGACAACGTCTATTTGGACTTTTTATCTGGAGTCTCTGTCGTCTCTTTGGGGCATTCAAACGAAGCTGTAAATCAAGCAGTGGTGGAGCAGATCTCGAACTTTGGACACCTCTCTAACTTCTTTTTGAACGAGACTACCTCAAGGCTTGCTCATCGTATCGCCTCTTTTGTAAGTAGTGATGCCTCAGACAAGGGAAAGGTATTTTTCTCCAACTCAGGTGCCGAGGCGAATGAGACCGCTATCAAGCTGGTTCGCCGATTTGGAGGTGGACAAAGGTATAAAATTGTTACCTGTTTGAACTCTTTTCACGGCAGGACGATGGGAGCTTTAGCGGCAACCGGCCAACCTGGTAAGCAAAAGCCGTTTCAGCCCCTGCCACCGGGCTTTGTGTACGTGGAGTTCGATAACCTGGCACAGATGAGAGAGGCTATATCTGACCCATCGGTTGCAGCTGTAATGGTCGAGATCATCCAGGGAGAGGGTGGAGTCGTAGACGCCTCGCCAGGATACTTTGAGGAGGTTGAACGCCTTTGCAAGGAACGGGGGATCCTGCTCGTCGTAGATGAGGTGCAGACCGGTATGGGTAGGACAGGGAGAATGTTTGCGTTTTCACACTTTGGATTAGATCCTGATATCGTAACACTATCCAAGGCACTCGGAAATGGTTTCCCCATAGGTGCGACATGGGCGCGTACAGAGGTGGCCAACGCGTTTATGCCAGGTGATCATGGGAGCACCTTCGGCGGGAGTCCGAGTTCATGCGCTGCAGCACTGGCGGTCTTTGATGAGATAGAACGTAGAGACCTCCTAAGACACGTGGTTGAAGTATCGACCTATCTGAGAGGGAAACTGAGCGAACTCGACATCGTTCATGCGGTTAGCGGGATGGGTCTGCTTTTGGGTCTACGTCTCAAACGACCCGTTGCTAAAGAGATAGTTACCCGATCCTTGCAAAATGGACTAGTTCTGAACGCCTTGAGTGACCAGATTCTACGAATTGCACCTCCGTTGGTAGTATCAAAGAACGAGATCGACGAGGCGCTCGCGGTACTTTCGAAGGTTAGTTCGGATCTTTGATCCCAAGATATCAGTTATCGGAGAAGGGCAGATGGCTAAGAATCAGAGACAGTATAAAATAGCAAAAATTCTTCAGAGTAACTCAGTTTACTCTCAGAGCCAACTCGTAGAGTTGCTCTCCGGTGAGGGTGTCGTTGCGACTCAAGCGACCGTCTCAAGAGATCTTGATGAACTAGGAGCTATAAAGGTGAAATCAGGAGGGGGTCAAAGTATCTATGCGATCCCAGAGCTGCCAAAGGATCAATCCTCAACTCAAGATCATCTAAAGCGAGTTCTTAGCGACTGGGTAGTAGACGTTGTAGCCTCTTCAGTCTTTGTGATGGTGAGAACCCCTCCGGGTTGTGCCCATGTAGTAGCTTCGGCTTTGGATCGATCTCAGATGGATGGATTTTTAGGCACCGTAGCTGGTGACGATACAGTTTTGATACTCGCGGATGAATCTATAGGTGGAGTGGGACTAGCTCAAAAGATCGCAAGCCTAGCCGGTGTGGATCAGCAGCTTTCGTCGGACATATAAGAGATGAAGGTGTGGGTAGATTAGAGTGAAGTGGCGATGAAAGGTGGTTCGTTAGATGTCAAAGCGTAGGGTGGTGTTGGCTTACAGCGGAGGACTTGACACCTCGGTGGCTGTAAAGTGGCTAACGCTTGAGCGAGGATATGACGTCGTAGCTCTGTCTGTCGATGTGGGCCAGGGAGAAGACCTCGAAGCGGCTAGATCGCGTGCTTTAGAGTCTGGAGCAGTTGCAGCGGAGGTGGTAGATGCGAAAGACGAGTTTGCAAATGACTATCTCGTTCCTGCTATCAAGATGAACGCTCTGTACGAAGGGAAGTATCCTCTAGTCTCTTCACTCTCGAGACCTCTGATTTCAAAGCACCTAGTAGAGGCGGCCTCTCGATACGATGCTGACGCTGTTGCGCACGGTTGCACGGGGAAGGGCAACGACCAAGTGCGCTTTGAAGTGTCTATCCGGGCCCTGAATCCTTCTCTAGAGGTCGAGGCGCCTGTTAGAGAGTGGGGTTTCACTCGAGACGATACCATAGAGTACGCGCGATCTCATGGTGTAAAGGTTTCAGCGACAAAGAAGAGTCCCTATTCGATAGACCAAAATATATTTGGTCGCGCCGTTGAATGTGGAGAGATGGAAGATCCTTGGGCTTCCCCTCCGAAGGATGTCTACGAGATGACACGGGTATCGGAGTCAGAGCCTAAGGAGTTGAACATATACTTTGACAAGGGCGTTCCGGTGCGTTTAGACGGTGTTTCTATGTCTGTTTTTGAGGTCGTGAGTAGACTCAACAAGTTGGTAGGGTCCTTTGGATTCGGGCGTATAGATATGGTCGAGAATCGGCGAGTTGGGATTAAAAGCCGTGAAGTATATGAATCTCCAGCCGGACTGTCCCTTATTATGGCTCACTCGGAGCTTGAGGATATAACTCTTGAGAGAGAGCTTGCCCATGAGAAGCGTCGACTGTCGTCGAAGTGGGCTGAAGCTGTCTACGATGGGCTTTGGTTCTCCCCACTCAAGGAGGCTCTAGATGAGTTTTGTGAGTACTCACAACGTTTCGTCACAGGTGAGGTTCGTCTAGGTCTTGAGAGCAATCGATGTTATGTGTTGGGCAGGAGGGCTGAAAAGGCTCTATACGACTTTGAACTTGCTACCTATGACTCAAGGGACGCGTTTCAACACAAAGACTCGGAGGGTTTTGTTAGAGTCTTCGGCCTGGGTATTGAGACCTGGGCGAAGCGTCAGCTTGGACACAAGTAGGTCTCGTTCCGCTATGTTGGAGGTTCTATGACTTTATGGGAGGGAAGGTTCTCTAGCGGACCTTCAAGAGAACTAATGGCCTTTACGGAGAGCATCTCGTTCGATCGGGGACTTTGGTCTGAAGATATTAAGGGATCGAAAGCCCATGTCAAGGGACTAGTTCACTCTGAGATTATCTCCGAGGAGGAGGGACGAGCTATCCTCGATGGGCTGGACAAGATCTCCTTAGAGTTCGAGGACGATCGGTTTGTGTTTTTGGACTCTGACGAAGATATCCACTCGGCGATTGAACGGCGACTGACGGATCTCCTGGGGGACGTCGGTGCCAAGCTACACACGGGCCGTTCCCGTAACGACCAGATCGCTACAGATATGCGAATGTTTTCAAAGAGA
Organism: Actinomycetes bacterium; assembly: GCA_021790735.1. GTDB lineage: Bacteria > Actinomycetota > Acidimicrobiia > Acidimicrobiales > Acidimicrobiaceae > Ferrithrix. The sequence goes on from JAJYGI010000001.1 coordinate 7,493, forward strand.
GTTATTCTCGACGTAGGTAGCAAGGTTGTAGCTCTTTGTGAAACGTTGTTGGAGCTATCGACATCTGCCAAAGAGTCTTATCTACCTGGCTATACCCATACACAGAGGGCTCAACCGATACTTTTGTCGCATCACCTACTCGCTCATGGGTGGTCCTTTACTCGAGACCTTGATCGACTTTTAGCAACCTACCGTCGTCTAGATGTGTCACCGCTTGGAGCAGGTGCTTTAGGGGGATCAACATTGCCTCTTGATCCTGACTTCGTCGCTTCGGAGCTTGGATTTACCTCTCGTTTCTCGAACTCGGTTGATGCTGTCTCCGACCGGGACTTTGTAGTCGAACTGCTCTTTGACATTGCACTTTTGGGAGTACATCTATCTCGTATCGGAGAGGAGTTCGTTCTTTGGTCTACAGAGGAGTTTGGTTTTGTTCGTCTAGACGATGCCTACTCGACGGGATCCTCGCTACTCCCTCACAAAAAGAACGCTGATATCGCTGAGCTATCTCGAGGCAAGACGGGAAGGCTGATTGGAAATCTGGTTGCACTTCTTACAACACTCAAAGGCCTACCTCTGTCTTACAACCGTGACCTTCAAGAAGACAAGGAAGGTCTCTTCGACTCAGTAAGACAGATCTCTTTGGCGCTTGGCGCAGTGAGAGGAATGATAGCGACGGCGTCTTTTGACTTTGGACGAATGAAGGCCTTCGCCGACTCTGAGTTCCTAGTAGCCGTAGACCTCGCCGAGTTTCTAGTTAAAAACGGAGTACCTTTCAGGAAGGCTCACTCGTTGGTCGGAGGATTGGTTAGGGACTCCATTGAGCGAAGGGTTCCTCTATATGAACTTGTTAGCGCACATCCACTATTAGGGTCGGAGGCGTCCACGCTTCTAGAACCATCTAGCGCTATTCGAAGAAGGATTACTCCAGGTGGATCTGGAATGGATGCAGTAGCAGTTCAGCTCGGTGAGTTTACTTCATTGCTAGAGCTTCAGAAAAAGATGTTCTCTGAGCTAAGGTAGGGCGGGTTTTCCGATTCAACTAGTTGAACCACATGAACTCAAGGAACATCCCTCTCGGGTTGCGCCTAGGTTGCTTGGATCATTTATA
>JAJYGI010000141.1 GCA_021790735.1 Actinomycetes bacterium
AAACTACAGTGTTCGGACCATCGATTCGGAAGAACTCGTCGCTCATAGTCAAAGTACGCTACTACGCCTCTCTAGTGTGCACAGACACATCTACGATCGTATAAGCCACAGCGCGAATCACACACTAGATAGCTAGATAGACAGCCACCACTCCTACAAAAGTATCAACGAAGCTAGGTGCAGTTACCCACTCTAAGCGGAGCGTTCTGCCATCTCGAGATACGTCGCACCCATCGCTATTGAGATCTCCTTTGCATAGCTAGAGCTTCCTTTCCCAAGGTCAAAGTCACATAGAACAGCTGCAATACCCGCTTTATCGATCTTTCTCGCTTCTCTAATCGCACCCTCGAATGGAGATTCCTTTGAGGATGTATAGTTAGCACGGCCATCGGTAACGAATACTAAGAGTGGTTCAACGCCTTTACTCTTCTCCTGCATCGCTAGCTGCCTCGCTACTTCGATAGCTGAGTCAAGCGGCGTTCGTCCCAGGTAAGTCAACGACTCTAGACGCGCTCGAACTACCTCTAGACTTCTGGTTGGTCTCAACGCCAAGGTAGCCTCTCGCCCACCAAAGATGACCAGAGCAACCTTTAGACGTTTGACGTAAGCAGAGGTCAACAACGACGAAGCTACCTCTTTTACAAGGTTTACCCGAGACTCAACCCCCATCGACTTCGAGATGTCAACGACAAAGACTACTGTAGACTCTGCGATCTTTTGTCGCGAACGAAAGAGTAAGGTTTCCTCTTGAACAACAACTCCAGAAGAGGTCGTCTCTTCTCCCTCCAACGCTCGAAGAATGGAGGCTGCGAGATCTATCGATAGACCCGGAGAAAACGATGACACAGTCCGTTCTTCACGCCCTAGTCGTCTCCAAGACTCCGTGTGAGTTGAACCGGGTCGGCTAAGTATCGAGGCGAGTTCACTTAACCTCCCTTCAGCGCCAGAGACAGTGCGACTACTTGACCCCTCCATCTCTTTATCTCCATCCCTATCAGAGCCAGAGCCTTCATCGACACCAGTCGTATCCTTAGTTACATCTCCAACGCTGTCTGAGGTAGAAGCAGGAGATCCATCGCTCTTAGCGCTGGTGCCTTGTTCTTGAAGCTTCGAACTCCTTTCGTTGTTTTTCCCACGGTCGCCTTCGGCTTTTGGATCAGTCGAGCTACTGTTCTCCGATGCCTGTCTAGGGGTCGTTTTGGCTCGATGTGCGAACACCAAGGGAGCCACCTTCTCTAAGTCGTCAACTACTATGCGTTCCCTTCCCTCCAACGCACACATAGCTAAAGAAGCCTTTAGCAACGTCAAGTCTCCTCGTAAACCCTCAGATCCCATGCTAAGGGCGAGATCTACTGCAAAGGAGATAGCCTCCTCCGATATCATCGAACTCGGTTCATGCTCCGTCAAAAAAGTGCGTGCATTACCGATCTGGATCTTTACGGCTTCGTCTTGGGTGTAGTAATTTTCAAGCATCTCGTAGCGGCCATAGTCAAAGGCCAACCGACGCCTTAGGGCCTCAATTCGATCATCCTTTGAGAGTGCGTCACTTACTACTACAGAGAGGCCAAAGCGGTCAAGTAGCTGGGGTCTCAACTCCCCTTCCTCTGGATTCATCGTACCAATGAGAACGAATCTTGCATCTTGAACAACGGACACGCCGTCTCGTTCCACTAGATTTACCCCAGTCGCCGCCGCATCTAAGATAAGATCTACGATATGGTCGGGCAAGAGATTGATCTCGTCCACATACAGAACCCCACGGTCTGCCTTCGCGAGTAGCCCATCTTGAACGTGAACAGACTTTTGGGAGAGCGTCTTGCCTATATCGATCGATCCCTTTACGCGATCTTCGGTAACACCAAGAGGCATCTCAACAAACTTACTTGAATCCCCCAAGAGTTGCTTTACAGATCTGACTAGGGTCGTCTTGGCTGAGCCTTTTGTACCAGATATCAACAACCCCGATATCTCCGGAGCAACAAGAGCAAGTAAAAGGGAAAGCTTTAACTCCTCTAGCCCAACAACCGCTGAGAACGGAAAATATCTTTGATTCACTTGTCCTCCTCCCATCCCTCTGCCTCGAACAACGCGTCCCTTACCACCTTTAACGTCTCGCCCATTGCAGACCACAGCCCACGATCGTTTGCCTCGAGCAGTCTTTCACAGATAGAGGTCAGAGCATGCGGGTTGGAGGTTTTGAAAAACTCCACCACTTGCTCGTCTTGCACGTAAGAAGTGGCTATGGCTTCATACATCCAGTCCTTTACAATATGTGAAGTGGCGTCATAGCCAAATACGTAGTCAACGGTCGCCGCCATCTCAAAGGCTCCTTTATAACCGTGGCTCATCATGGCCGAGATCCACTTTGGATTTACGACCCGAGAACGTATGACCTTTGAGGCCTCTTCCTCTAACGACTTCACTTTTGGGCGACTAGGAACGGAGGAGTCTCCAAAGTACGCTTTAGGAGCGACGCCTGCTATGTGCCGTACGGCAGCAATCATTCCTCCATGGTCTTGGAGATAGTCGTCTGAGTCAAAGATATCGTGTTCTCTGTTGTCCTGGTTCTTCGAAGCAACCTCCAATCCAGAGAGCCGATCTCGAAAGGCCTCTCTGTTAGGCATCCCGAAACCCTCTCTTCCATATGAGTAACCGCCCCAGGTAAGGTAGACTTCAGCTAAGTCTTCATCCGAACGCCAGTGCTGAGACTCAAGTAGGGGAAGGATGCCCGATCCGTATGCCTTAGGTTTTGGTCCAAAGATCCTAGGAACTCCACGATCTTTTACAAGCGGGTTCATCTCAACTGGCTCATCTAGGTTCTCAACGGCTAAAAACGCTTGGTCAAGAAGTTTTATACTCTGTGGAAACGCATCTCGAAAGAACCCCGAGATGCGACACGTTACGTCTACTCGAGGTCTATTGAGTTCCGAAAGCGGAATAGTCTCAATACCGGTTACCCGTTGGGAAGAGTCATGCCATATGGGCCGAACACCTAGCAACGCTAGGACTTGAGCAACGTCGTCTCCCCCCGTCCGAATAGCCGCTGTACCCCATATAACTACCCCAACAGATCTGAGACTACTTCCTGTCTCGTCATAGTAGCGCTTGATGAGACCATCCGCCAAAGAGCAACCCACCTCATATGCAAGCTTTGAAGGCACAGACCTAGGGTCAATAGAGTAGAAGTTTCGACCTGTAGGAAGTGCATTAGACATTCCTCTGGTTGGAGACCCAGACGGCCCTGGTGGAATAAACCTCCCATCCAATCCTTTCACGAGATTGGTGAGTTCCTCACTGGTACGTTCGATTGCAGGTAGTAACGTTCGACCAATCCATCTCAAGGTAGCTTGAAAGACAGACGGTGCCTTTGAGATAGCACTGTCTGTAAATCCAGATCGCATAAGCCTCTCTATCTCGCCTTTGACAAGAGACTCGACCTCTTCTACCTTCGAAAGCTGAGACACATAGGTGGAGTCAAAACCCAACACTAAAGCGGCCTTATCTCGAAGAGAGGCAGCGCCTGGTTGATCCTCACGAGTGATTGCGACAAGGAGGTCGATCAGATGTTCACCTACTGGAGCTTCACCAAATATGTGGAGTCCACCTCTAATTAGAGCGTCTTTTATCTCACAGAGATAACCGTCCACGTGAACCAAGAAGTCATCAAAGCCTGCGTCTTCAAAGTCAGGGGTATCTCTGAGTCCCAACTCTTTATCTATCTCAGATTGAACCAAAACCTCGTATATCTGTTCTCTAACACGCACCAACTTAGAGGGATCTAAAGACGTCAGTCGTTGGTGTTCATCTAGAAGCGCTTCAAGTTTTGAGAGATTGCCGTACGTCTCCGCTCTAGTCATAGGAGGAATCATGTGCCCGATCAGTGTTGCATGAACGCGTCTCTTAGCTTGGGTACCTTCTCCTGGATCGTTTATAACAAAGGGATAAAATACTGGCACTGAGCCTAGGGCGAGATCTGGATAACAACCCTTTGACAAGCCAACACTCTTACCAGGAAGCCACTCTAGGGTTCCGTGTTTTCCAACATGGACAATCGCGTCCACCTGTTCGACCTCGTCCAAATACCGATAGAACGACAGATAGTGGTGAGTTGGAGCTAGCTCAGGAGAGTGGTAGATCGCGATCGGGTTATCACCGAAGCCGCGAGGAGGCTGAATACAGATCAAAATATTGCCGAAACGCAAAGCCTGTAGGTGCAGTTTCCCCTCTTTTACATAGGCTTCACCCGGTGCAAGTCCATGATCTCGCTGCAGCTGTTCTTTCACCTCTGCGGGAAAGTTTTCAAAGCTAGAGAGATAGCTCTGAGTCGGAAACGTAAGTGCTACATCGTTGCGAGATCCAAACCCCAACGGACTGTGGTAGTCCAAGGTCTCTCCCAACATCTCCATAAGTAGATCTCCATCTTTCGGGAAGTCTCCGACCGTATAGCCGGCATCTTTCAACCTTTGTAGTATGTTGATCGTCGAAACCGGAGTATCAAGTCCAACTGCGTTACCTAATCGAGATCTCTTAGTCGGGTAAGCTGAGAGAACAACAGCCACCTTCTTGTCTCTATTTGCAACCCTACGTAGCCTACAGAGTCGAAGCACGAGCCTTGAAAGTCTCTCTTGTCTCTCAAAGTCCAACCGATAACCAAAGATCTCAGCGCCGAAGTCGATATCGTCATCGATAAGCTCTTTAAAAGCTACAGGGAAGGAGATGATCCTGCCATCAAACTCTGGAACTGCAACCGACATTGCGACGTCTATCGGCGATAGTCCAAAGGACGACTCCTCCCACACGTCCCTTGGCTGGGTGGAGATCAGGGCCTGGACGATAGGGATGTCAAGGGTCATCAGAGCACCTGGGTCCCACGAAAATGCTTCTTCATCAAAAGATCCAGCGGCGAGCATCGTAGAGACAACTACGTCTGCACCAAGTGATCTCAAGATATCTACCACTTTAGCGTCTTGTTCTGTACCGTCTTGGCGTAAAGAGTATGCGTACACTGCATAAGCGTTTAGTCCGACCGATGAGAAGCTTGTGAGCATATCAGTCACAAACGTGGTGTTTCCCGAGATGAGGTGGGCTCTATAGAACACCACTGCAACTACTCCCAGAGGGTCATCCACTAAAATCGAAGCGAATACGCCAGCGTCTGGAACCTCACCCACTGGAGCAAAACCAAAGCCGTATCCACAGACTGTATCGGCCACGAAACGAAGAAAGTTCTCGAGGTTCTCAAGTCCCCCCTCCACTAAGTAGCGAAACGCGCTTGTCCAGGTGCCTCCAGCCACTGAGGACAGCTCCATGAGGTCGAGATCTAAGGAGTTCTCTCCTGGGAAACACATCACAGGTATACTACGGCTACCTGCCAACTCCACCAGAGTAGTTACGACGCTACTTCCCTTGATACCCCCTAAGGATCTGATGACCACCGCCTCTACTCCGTCCAAGAGGCCAACTTCAAGTGGATCGATACGATCCAAGGAGCGCACTACTAGAGTAGGAAACCCATCTGGTAGTCGCTCCCATATGCTACGAAAGGCTAACAGTTCGGTATCGGCGTTTGTAAAATACGCTAACTTCTTCAAAAAACCACCATCTCTATCTAGGACCTTGCAACTCAAGAGGGCTTAACCCCACTAGGGATACCTGTACTTAGGCAACTCGAGCATCTCGTCAACTCGAAGGGCTTCCTTTGCGACCTTAGCGACATCGTCGTACGCCATGTCCAAGATCTCCCTATAGTTTCTCCCTTGGGATACATAGCTCTTCGAGGATCGCTGAGCCACATGCAAAAGAAACCTCTCTCTGAACCGGTCGTTCTCAAAGAGGCCGTGAATGCTAGTACCAAAGATCTGATCCTGTGAAAGCGCTCCTTCAGAGGTCGAGATAGCTGCTGCACTACCTTCACGTGAAGTTACGTCAAATAAGGCTGACTCACCAAGGTTATCTACAACCCCTTTATGAATCTGGTATCCATCGATAGCGACACCTTGCAGTATCCCGTTGCTGACAAAACCTTTGACTTGGCGCAAGACCTTCTCACAGTGAAATGTCGTACGCACATTTAGATGTCCAAGACCCAAAGAGAACTGTCGATCTGACTCGACGCCGTCTGAGATGCTTTTTCCGAGCATCTGATATCCCCCGCAGATACCCAGTACGACCTTGCCAGAACTAATAGCGAGCGTTATAGCTTCATCCAAACCAACGTCTCTCAACCACTCAAGGTCCACTACCGTACTTTTCGTCCCCGGTAAGACTACGAGATCACTTTGCAATAGATCATCGGCAGAGTCTGTAAGTGACAGCCGAACACCATCGTCTAACTCTAATGGATCGAAATCCGATAGATTCGAGAGAAACGGAAGCTTCACCACGGAGACCAATAACGGGTTTACCGTGGTACCTCTAGACCTCCTATGGAGCCCTTGAGCAGACAAGGAGTCCTCTTCTGGTATCTGTACCTTGGTGTATGGCAAAACGCCAAAGCATTGAACCCCGCTGCGCTCCTCTAGCTCACGTAAACCCGGTTCAAGAATCTCGATCTGGCCTCTGAACTTGTTGACAACGAACCCTACAATCAACTCTGATAGCTCGGTGGGAAGGATCCCGATCGTACCGAATATCGACGCAAACACACCCCCGCGCTCGATATCTCCGATTAAGACCGACGGAATATTAAACCTCCGAGCAAGTCCTAAGTTCACAAGATCATTATCTAATAGATTGATCTCCGCTGGAGATCCCGCTCCTTCGAGAAGGACGAACTCATATCGAGACAGGAGCTGCTCAAGGGCTCCCTCTACTACCGTTCGAAGTTCTTTTTTTCTCCCTTGGAAGCTCACTCCCGAGCTCTCAAACCTTGGGTTCCCCATCACAATTACCTGAGAGGAGTGCTCGGAAGTAGGTTTGAGTAGGACCGGGTTCATCTCCACCTCCGCCTCGACTCGACAGGCCAAAGCCTGAGAGTATTGTGCACGCGCAATCTCATGACCCGATCTCGTAACCATCGAGTTGAGCGCCATATTTTGACCTTTAAATGGAGCAACCTGCACGCCATTGTCGCTAAGTATTCTGCCCAAAGCACACACCAACGTAGACTTCCCCGCGCTTGAGCTGGTGCCGGTGATCATGAGTGCTCTGCCCCTCACGTTCTCCACCTGCCAATCAGTCTCTGAAGGCACCACGACAACGTCATCGCAAAAAAAAGCGAAAGTTCAACGACTCTACTTTCAAACCCAATAGCTTCTTTTAGGTCCTTCGTAGTTATCTCCCGATCTCCCCCAAAGCGTATCCGTTCCTCGGCCACTCCGTCGTAGAGGTTTACGCCTCCAACACCGACATCAAAGCGGCCAGCAAAGCAAGCCTCCACCACCCCTGCATTAGGAGAAGGGTGGGCTTTTGCGTCCGAGGTCGCCCTTCGAATTCGCATGCGAGCATCTTTCGGGGACAGCACATAGGCACATAGCCACGTAAGCCTTGAAGGTAACAGATTTACAAGGTCATCGAGACGAGCCGAGGCGTAGCCAAAGCGGAGATATCTCTCACTTTTATGGCCAAACATCGAGTCTAAGGTGTTGATTGCCCGATAACCAATAGCCCCAACTTCTCCAAGTAAAGCACCATAAAAGATAGGGGCGATCGCTCCGTCTGACGAGTTCTCAGCTAACGACTCAAAGGCGGCTCTAAGTACCTCCGCCTCTGACAACTCCGACGTCGATCTACCTACGATCTGCCCAACTACTCGACGTGCACCTTGCAAGTCCTTTGCCTCAACTAGGCGTACTACGTCTGCGACCACATCTCGAAGCTGTCTGTCTGAGATACAGAAGTACTGTAGAAGAACCTTCGCTCCAAAAGGCCAACTAGAGACCGCCTTCGAAAAGGCGACACAGACTCCCACGAGCAGTGTTGTCGATACAGCGCCTACTAGGTAAGAGTCTTTGTAGAGCTTCTTCTCGACCAAATTAGCCAGATGTCCGAAGTACGCCACCGGGTGGATTAGGTTGTCGGGATCTCCTATCTTCCGGTCTAGCGCAAGCGCCAAAGCAGTGACGATAGGATCAGAGCGCTTAAAAGAGTACCTTTTCACCTTAGCACCACAGTCGCTACGACCAGAGAGCAGATCTCAGATACGAGTCCACCAGCTCCAACCACATCTCCGGTAACCCCATCGATCGATCGCATCGACCAGTAGATTATCGATACGAACGTCATCAGTTCGCAAAGCACGACAACAAGCGAGCGAACGCCAAAGAGCAAGTAACCAACCCCTAACGACAACAGTATTCCGAAAAACATCAATAAAACTGTCGTTAATGGAAACTTCCGCTTACGACCGAACTCGTCGTATTGGAAGTACACAATGAATCCGTTATCTTTTGCTGCAGGAATAAGCCAAAGGGTAAAAGCCATGAGTGACCTAGATATCATTGCAGCTGGAATAAGGATTAGAGCTTGTGAATTTGACAAGGTAGCGACTGCGCTTATGCGCAGTACAACCGCCACTATCAGCCCCATCGCACCGAAGGCACCCACTCTAGAGTCATCCATAGCC
>JAJYGI010000063.1 GCA_021790735.1 Actinomycetes bacterium
CATTGGTCTAGTTGTGGTCGTCTTACCAGAGACACAGATAGATGCAACTCTGCATCGACTTCTAGTCGTAGAGTTCTTGGTGTCGATTGGAGTGCTCCTGCTTCTCTCATCGATAGGAAGTGCCTCGCTACGCTTTGGTTTAAAGCCCATTCAGGCGATGACCGATACGGCCTCTGCTATCGCCGATGGTCAGCTCGACAGAAGAGTCGAGGCTAAAGGTACCGGCACAGAGGTCCTGAGGCTCGCGAACGCACTAAATAAGATGTTGGAACGGATCCAAAGCGCACTTGACCGATCTAAACACTCCGAAGAACGACTCAGGGTATTCATCGCAGACGTGAGTCACGAACTCCGAACCCCTTTGACTTCAATTCAGGGCTACGCAGAACTCTATAAACAAGGTGCTCTCCAAGACGAAGGAGACCTAAAGAGAAGCATCGAACGAATCGAGTCTGAAGCAAAACGCATGGGAGCGCTCGTTGAAGACCTCTTGATGTTAGCTAGGATGGATCAAAACCGTCCTTTAATTCTTGAACCCATCGATCTTTCGCTTCTACTAGACCTAGCTGTGACCGATGCCTCCGTAGTACAGCCGCAACGAATTTTCCATAAAGAGCTTGGGAGTAACCTTTGGGTACTCGGTGATAAAAACCAAATAAGCCAAGTCGTCGCCAATCTACTCTCTAATGTGAGGAGTCACACCCCACCTAACTCTCCGGTCTGGTTAAAAACCTATCGAGTCTCAAAGCTGGAGCCTATCCCAAAGGGAGCGAAGTCTACTTCAAAAGATGTGGGAGATCTCTTTGGGGGTGTAGATCCTACTATCAAGGAACTCCTATGGGACAGCTACGCCCGGCTAGAGGTCACTGACTCAGGTCCAGGCATTGAATCCGACAACCTGTCAAAGGTATTTGAACGATTCTACCGCTCAGACGCCTCCCGCTCACGCGTACAAGGAGGTGCTGGCCTAGGTCTATCTCTTGTTGCTGCTATCCTTCACGCACATGGCGGAAGAGCCTGGGTATATAGCGAGGGGATAGGAAAAGGTGCTACATTCGGAGTCGATCTTCCCTTGATAGAGTCCGAGTTCTCCGACTAGCATCTCTTCACTTTCAACTAAACTATTTACCCATCCATCGCTCCAGCGAAAGTGGAGGGCTCCCGAGAAGACCCCTCCTTTATCCGATCGAACCATCCATCTGAAGTTCAATCAGACGCGACCATTCGACCGCATACTCCATAGGTAGGGTTCTAGTCACTGGTTCTATGAAACCATTAACGATCAAACTCATCGCTTGAGCTTCGCTAAGTCCTCTCGTCATAAGGTAAAATAGCTGATCCTCTCCTACCCTCGACACAGTGGCCTCATGTCCTATCGATGCGTCACGCTCACCGACTTCCATGTACGGTTTAGTCTCTGAGATCGAGTGATCGTCCAACAACAGAGCATCGCATCTCACATAACTCTTTGAGCCTTTAGCTCCTTCGTCTACGTGAACTAGTCCTCTATAGGTAGACGTACCGCCGTCTTTAGAGATCGATTTCGATACAATCGTCGAGGTAGTTTCTGGAGCCGCATGCACCATCTTTGCTCCGGCATCTTGATGTTGGCCAGCACCGGCATACGCGACTGAAAGTACTTCACCGGAAGCCTTTGGACCAACTAGATACACTGCTGGATACTTCATCGTCAATCTCGAACCGATATTGCCGTCTATCCACTCGACTCGCGCTTCTGCTTCAGCTCGAGCTCGTTTTGTCACCAAGTTATATACGTTGGTTGACCAGTTTTGGATGGTCGTATAGGTTATACGTGCCCCCGGTTTCGCTATTAGCTCAACTACTGCAGAGTGCAAAGAGTCCGTAGTATATACAGGAGCAGAGCAACCTTCAATATAGTGAACCTGCGAACCTTCATCAGCGATTATGAGCGTACGCTCGAACTGACCCATGTTCTCGGCATTTATACGAAAATAGGCTTGAAGTGGCATGTCAACCTTGACACCCGGAGGAACATATATGAATGAACCTCCTGACCATACTGCCGAGTTCAAAGCAGCAAACTTATTGTCGTTTGGAGGTATTACAGACCCAAAGTACTGCTTGACAAGATCTGGATAGTCGCGTAGAGCGGAGTCCATATCGCAAAACAAGACACCTTGATCCTCTAGCTCTTTCCGGTTACGATGATAAACCACTTCGGACTCGTATTGGGCAGTCACGCCCGCCAAGTACTTACGTTCTGCCTCTGGGATGCCAAGTTTTTCGTAAGTTGCTTTGACCGAGTCTGGAAGTTCATCCCAAGCATTGACCTGCTTGTCCGTCGGTTTAATGTAGTAATAAATATCTGAGAAGTCAAGATCGGGCATATTCACCGCAAACCAAGGCGCCATAGGGCGCTTGAAGAAATGAGCTAAAGCTTTTAATCTAAACTCTCTCATCCATTGGGGTTCTTTCTTCATTGCAGACATCTCACGAACAATCTCCTCAGAGATGCCTTTCTTGGGTTTGAAAACGTAGTCCTCTACATCGCTCCAACCGAGCTGATACTTACCAAGATCTAAACTGTTAGCCATCTGTGCCTCCATTACGCATCGGATCATAGCACTCTGCGATAGCTTCATTCTAACGTTTACACTCAATATTTGTACTATCTATGTAGTACTAATACCGAGATAATGTAAGTAAATCGCCCTTAGGATCTAAAGTGTGACTCAAAATGAACTCTTAAAAACAATTCTCTCGATCGAACCCCCCGTTCCCCCCAAGAAAGTTCCAACGGAGCTCAAAGGACTTGGAGGAGTACGAAGAGATGACTTCTATTGGATGCGAGATCGTGACGATGTCGATACCTTGAGTTATATCGAGGCTGAAAATGCCTACTTCAGCGAGATATACTCGCACGTGGAGAAAACCTCGGAGCAGATCTTCAATGAGATAAAGACCAAAGTACTAGAGACGGATATGTCTGTACCTGCGGCAAAGGGTGCATTCGAGTACTACGGACGCACCGAAGAGGGGAAACAGTACCCAATCCACTGTCGAAGACCCAGAGGAAGCGAGAATGACCTACAAGAACAGATCATACTAGATGAAAATGTTTTAGCTGAAGGACATGACTACATGGGCCTAGGCACATCTGTAGTCTCTCCCAACCACGGTCTTGTTGCCTATTCCCTTGACTTTGACGGTTCGGAGACGTTTGAGTTAAAGATAGCTAACATCACTAATGCTTACGAGCCCTTTGACGCCGTAGACGACATCTACTACGGCGTTGTATGGTCGGAGGACTCTAACTACTTGTTCTACGTGCGTACAGACGAGTCGATGCGTCCGTATCAAGTCTTCGTACATAAAGTCGGAACAGATCAGCTTGAAGACGAGTTAGTCTACGAAGAGCTTGATGAACGTTTTTTCGTAGACCTAGGCAAGACCTCCGACGAACGATTCATAGTCATTGACTGCCAATCCAAAAAAACCACCGAGCAACTCCTCATCCCATCTAGGGCCCCACTCTCCCCGCCCAAGGTCTTTCTCTCCCGCCAAGAAGGCACGGAGTACTCCCTTGATACCCACGAAAACGCAACCTACTTGGTCACAAACGCCTATCGTCAAGACTTTTCGGTTGTGTTCTCAGAGACTTCAGATCCATACAACGATACCGGTAATGTAACTTGGGAAAACCTGTTAGACCTGAGTGAACTCGACAAAGTCGAGGGCATCGAGATCTTCAAGAGTCACATCGTAGTTCTGCTAAGGTGCGAAGCCCAGCTTGTGATACGACTCGTCAACGTCAAAGATTTAAGTCAATACCAAATTCCCACTCCTGATAGCTTGGGAACCATATGGCCCGCTAACAACGCAGAGTACGACACCGAGGTTTTCCGGTACGGTTACACGTCCTTTGCAACTCCAACATCGATATTTGAGATATCCTTCTCAAACTACTCGATATCATTACTGAAGACTCAGCCCGTACTTGGCGACTTCGACCCTAACAACTACGTTTCAGAGCGGATCTGGGCGCGAAGCCATGATGAAACGTTAGTACCTATATCTCTTGTTAGACGTAAAGATCTTGAAACATCGTCGCCCAGGCCCACCCTTTTATATGGTTACGGATCGTACGAACACTCCATAGACCCTACATTTTCCGTCTCTCGGCTTTCACTCTTGGATCGAGGCTTTATATTTGCCATTGCTCACGTTCGCGGGGGAGGCGAACTTGGTCGACACTGGTACGAAGACGGGAAACTTCTAAAAAAAACAAACACGTTTTACGACTTCATAGCATGTGCTTCTCATCTCATCTCCATCGGTTACACCGCTAAAGATCTCCTTGTTGCCCGAGGTGCAAGTGCCGGCGGGCTACTTATGGGATCAGTGCTAAACCTTCGTCCTGATCTCTTCAGAGCCATCGTGGCAGAGGTGCCGTTTGTTGACTGTCTGAACACCATATCTGATCCAGAACTTCCTCTAACGGTCACAGAATGGGAAGAGTGGGGTAATCCTCTTACAGATCGAGACATCTATGACATCATCTCTTCATACTCTCCATACGACAACTACATCGACCAGGGAATATATCCATTTCTATACGTCAGCGCGGGCTTAAACGATCCCAGAGTCTCCTACTGGGAGCCATTAAAGTGGGTAGCGAAGATACGTACCACCACGCCGACAGCTCCCACGGTCTTAAAGATAGAGATGGGTGCTGGGCACATGGGACCGACTGGACGATACGACTCCTGGCGAGATGAAAGCTCAGTCCTCGCATTCATAGTCCATTCTGTAAACTCACACTAAGAACTCAAGCACGCTTCTCGCATGCAAGTATAGAGAAGCGTCACATTGCAAAATACCCACCAAGTTGAAGAGAGGTACAGTAAAACTCTACCTACTAAAACCCCATTTAACTAGGATTAAAGGTAAAGTTGTAGGTTCCTGAAGGAGCTGATATAACTACAGGGACGTTATTTATTTTAATCGAAAGAGCTTTGACATTACCGGTCCTAATCCAAAGAGGAGCAGTAGAGTTCAGCGTCTGAGTTTGACCGGCCGCTATAGTCTGTGCAAAGAATAACTTCCCATATGGCGTGTTTGATTGTTCTACCCAGCACGGCGCAGAGGCCGTTAGCTGAATCGTTAGAGAGCCCACTGGAACCTGATAGGTCGAACCAGTGGCGTTGGAGGTTAGGGGTGAAATCTGATTAGGTACTGTAGTCGTGGTCGACACACTCTTCTTCGCCTTCTTCTTCGAAGCAGAAACGGGTGAGTTCGAAGTAGAGGGACTTGAGTTCGAAGCCCTAGTGGTGTGTGTCGTCGTAGCAACGTTAAACACTACAGCCGATACACCAATAACTCCGATCCCGACAGCTATAACCACAGAACCGATCTTCATCTGAGAGGTTCGAGAGGCATGCAAAGGCGTCATGCCTACTTGAGGATCGTCATCACCTGGCTCTGGAGAATCTTCAATTATGATCGGCGAAGCGGCGAGTCGAGAGTCTCTCAACTCTTCGTCCCTACTCAACTCCTCCAAGTCATCGATATCGCTGGCATCCAGTCCAACTGTTCTCGTCAGATCAACTATAGGGATTTGCAGCGTCTTAGGATCGTCCTCCCCTTCGTCCACAAAGAACCTATCGCCATGAAGTCCTATGACCCTACCGTGACCCTTTGCTCCGACAGACAAACTGTCACCGCTGTAGGTAGTCTTACCTTTGCCGTTTCCAGAGTATCTCTGTCCCACTGGCCTTACAGCCCTAACGTGAGATCTCGACGCTTCGGAGTCCGCAGACTTAGCTTGACTCTTACTCTCAGTCGTAGACGAGGCCAAGTCTTCCATAACGCTCAAGATCTTTTTATGGGACTCTATCGACTTTCTCTCTTTGCCAATCGCTGACATGGTCGCGCCTGAGATCGCCCCAATTAGTAGGACAATGATAGCAACAACTAATATCGCTGTCACGAGTGACCCTCTCTTTCATAAAACGGTCCAAGACTATCTTAGCGACTACCCTCAGATAGCTCAGATTTGGAGTCGCTCAAGCACGTAAGGATATAACCCAGTTCTCAAAATTTCTTGAGAACTTAGAACTATCTAACTACTAACTTCATCCAATCAGATATCTTTCACCTAGCGAATGGATCTAAGTCATTGAGAGTAATCGTCTTAGCACTCATTGGTCGTTGGCCCAACAGACTTTCAACATCTTTAGTATCTAACTCTTCCATCTCACAAAGGCGCAAAGATAATCGCCACAACTCAGAGGCGTAGCTAGATATAACCTCCTTAGAACGCTTCTTTCCTTGGTTCAGTACCTCAGTAACCTCGTCCTTGACCGGACCCTCAGACGTCAACAACGCCACCTCGCCTTGAGGCGATAACTCGCCGATAGAGATCTGAGACTTCCCCATGCCGAAGCTAGTCACATACTTCAGAGCCATGGAACTAGCGCGTCTTAGGTCTGAACTAGAACCAGTACTCGTCTCTCCGAAGATAAGATTCTCCGCTACCATGCCAGAGAACAACGCCGCTATCTCATCTAAAATATCGTCTTTAGTGACAAGGTAACGATCCTCAAGGTGATAAGAGGCTGTTAGTCCAAGAGCCTCTCCACGTTTCAATATTGATACCACTCCCAGGTCCGCCTTGCCTCCTCCAAACCACCGATACGTAGCATGTCCAGCTTCATGTACTGAAACCACTAACTTCTCAAAGTCCCCGTACGGTACTCCCGCACTCCGCCCCAACGTCATCTGGGTAAACGAACTCCAAATATCATCGTCAGTGATGCAGTCACGACCGCTATGAAATGCCGATACTCCAGCCTCTTCGACGAGTCTAAAGATGCTCGCTTGAGACAATCCGCTTGACATGGAGGAGACTCGTTCAACGGTCCTACTTTCCACGCTAACGTTCCCCTTGGCTCTGCGTAGCTCTAACAGTCCTAGGAACATATCCTTGCGTGCGTTCGCATTAGGCAGTTCGAAGTGTATCGATCGATCAAATCGCCCGGGACGCATAAGTGCTGGATCTAGCTCTGAAGCCCTATTAGTCGCAGCAATGACCAAGAATCTGGGCGATGGCATGTCGCGGGCGGGAGAAAATAACCCAAAACTTCCGATACGTTCGATCCATGTGCGCATTTCAAAGGATTGAAGTTGTACTAGTAGCTCAGCAACAACACCAGTAACTCCGTCGGTAGTCTGAGAGACTCCCATGCTTGACCGAGTGGCGCCCACCGCGTCGAACTCCTCAATGAAACCGATAGCGCCTCCATAACTGCGAGCTAATCTACGAAGGTGCCGAAAGTATGAACGAACCTTCTTGCTACTTTGCCCGTAGTACATAGCTTGGAATGAAGATCCACTGACAAATAGAAATGGCACACCCGACTCTTTAGCGATTACTTTGGCCGCCATAGTCTTACCTGTGCCAGGTGGTCCTTCAAAAAGTACAGCCCGAGGTGGCGACGCGCCAAAGCGCTCTTGTAGAGTAGCAAAGTTCCTGTACTCTCTAATTAGCTGATCGATCATCTCAGTAGTCTGGGGTGCGCCAAGGATGTCAGTTGACCTTACGTCAATGTCAGACGGTCGAACGACTTGATGCGGCGACCTACCAAGCCCAAACATAGGCGCTACCACTACACCCGCTAAAAGAGCTATCAAGACGACCGCTGGCAAGTAAGCGGAGGCTATGGAAGGGACGTGAAGGCCAAAACCAAGGTCGCCGCCGCTTAGCTCACGGTAGATGTCCCTAACCACCAATAAAAGCAGAGTAATGGTTAGTACCGTTGCCCATCCAAGTTTTCGAGCGTTGATACCCGCTTTACGAGCACGTTCGATATCGTCGACAAGACCCTCTAGCTCCATCTGGGTATCCATCTCATTCCTTTGCGTCTCGACCCATTTTCCCCACTTTACGCGAGAATTAGGCTCCTATTTTACCACAAATAGTCAACACTTTAAGTCCGAAGTCCGTACCTTGGTCTTAGGTAGTCGTCCAGGTCCGCAAGCAACGGATTCTTTTCGTCTCTCGCTGAGATAACTGGAGTAGTAAGCAACCACTCGATCCCCAGATCAGGATCATCGTAACGAACTCCCAGCTCGTCGTTTGGGTTATAGTATCCGTCAACTAGGTAAGTAAGCACCATCTGCTCTAAGCAGGCAAATCCATGTGCCACTCCTGGCGGGATAAAAAGGCCCTGTGGGTTTTTGCTTCCCAACTCTATGCTAAAGATACCAAGCTCAGTAGGCGAACCCACTCGTAGATCAGCAAGAACCACTTGAGCTCTCCCACTTACCACATACCAGTAGTCCGCCTGATGCATGTGGTAATGAAGTCCCACTAATGATCCAGGGGTTTTATCCGATCGAGAGCCTTGCACCATCTCTCGTCCCTGCGGAAACCATGATCGACGATACGTCTCAGCGAACACACCGCGATCATCTCTGAAACTTTGAGGAGAAACCAGATATACCCCTCGAATCTTGTCCACCTCTATCACTTGAGTCAAAAACTGCCTCCATGTACTGTCAAA
>JAJYGI010000105.1 GCA_021790735.1 Actinomycetes bacterium
GACTTTGAGAGTTCTTCAGATCTGCTACTATGGCTTCACGAGCTTCCGGGTACTGAACCTTGACTGCAACTAGATCGCCGTTTCGTGTGACTGCTCGGTGGACCTGACCGATAGAGGCGGCAGCGAATGGAGTCTCCTCAAACTCTTTGAAGAGTTCCTTTAACTTCACACCTAGGTCGTTTTCTATGACTTGTTTCGCTTGGTTCCACTCTATTCCAACTGCGTTATCTTGAAATTGGGACAGAGCATCTCGGGTGTCTTGTGGAACCCTTGTGTCTAAGTAACTCGCCATCTGGGCGACCTTAGCGGTCACACCTCTCATGGCGCCGAATTTTTCGCGAATGTGTTGTGAGCTTTGATTTTCAGCAGTACGTTGTGTATCTGTATCAGCTTTGGAGTCTACCTTTTCAAAGAGATGCCTTGTGCCTAAGGATATCAAAAGTCTTGCGGCGTCCAAGGCCCGTTTAGCTCTTGAGGTTGACATCTTTGCTTTAGCCCCTCACTCCATTCGCCCACGATCCCTGCATCTGCTCATCTAAAGATTTAACGACTGCAACGCTGTGTCTAGATGTGGGTACTTGAAGGTAAAGCCCGCATCTAAAAGGCGCTTCGGCTGTACGTTTTGGGAAGCAAGTACCGTCTCGTGTGCCATCTCCTTGCCTAAAGCCAACTCTAAAGCGAAAGATGGTACCCCCAGGACTGCCGGTCGAGACAGAGCCGAACTTAGATATTTTGTGAACTCTAGATTGGTTGTAGGTGTCGGGCCGACAAGGTTGTAAGCCCCTTGAGCTTGGATCTCTGAAAGTAGGTGCATAATAGCGGCTATATGGTCATCGATATGAATCCATGGCATGTAAGCTTTCCCGTCCCCCAAACGTCCACCGAGTCCCACTCTAAATGGTATTGCTGCTTTTGCGAGGGCACCGCCATCTTTTGCGAGCACTATTCCTGTTCGGATAAGGCAGGTTCTAATCTCAAAGTCCAGAGCCTTGTTAGCTTGTTCTTCCCAGTCTCGACATACGGTAGACAAAAAGCCGGTACCGAGAGTCGAGTGCTCCGTGAGCAGCTCCGCCCCTCGGTTTCCGTAGTAACCAACTGCGGAAGCCGATATTAAGATACGAGGCAGACGACTTGCTCTAGTCATAGCCTCGACAAGACCCCGAGTACCGTAGACTCTGGAGGCGTAGATCTTGGACTTTATGTCGGAGTTCCATCTCCTTGAAGCTACCGGTTCGCCTCCAAGGTGAATGACTGCGTCTACGACAAGATCGTCAGGGACGTAAGCAGTACCGTCGTAAGGATCCCACCACGGTAGCGTTTCGGGCTTCTCTTGTGTAACGTTTACCCGTTTGACGGTGACTATCTCGTGGTTGTTGCGTGAAAGTTCATCTTTGAGATGGCGTCCAATCAAACCGCTACTTCCAGTAATGGCAACCTTCATAGATACCTTCTTACAAATAGTGTCGAATAAGTAGAGAATTGAACCCTTAATACAATCCTAGGTCTTAGACGGGCTGAATCGCCGTCGCTATTCATGACGGCACCGAAGGATCTCTCGGGTGCTAGCGTTGAAAGGCGTGAGATCCATATGTAAATGTAGGTTTGATAACTCTATCCAATGAACGCACAACCAGCGACGTGACCTAAGTCTTATCGTTACCCAAGAAGGAGAGGCGTTGGTGCTCTATAACTAGGACTCTGACAGAGTTACCTTACATATTTGAAGTAAAGTGGCAGGTTGTCGACGGAGTCTGTGAGAGAGTTTCTAGTTTGCATTTAGAGTTATCGTAACCTTGTGTAGCGAGCCAGAGCGGGACGGGCCATACATCTGAAGCTGTGGCCCCTACCGGTTTTTAAGCTAAAAGTTTGTGACCGTAGTCTTTGTAGGCTATTGGTAACCGGTTAGCTCTCTCATGAAGTTACATACCTGGGCTATGGCTTTGGAGTTCGATATGTGGGCTCCGTGATGGGCTCCGAGAACCTGGGCTGATAGTACATTAGGTACGTTTTCAACTAGGTGTTGCTGGGCTAGGACGTGTCTTTCCGAGGCGTACTGACCTACTAAAGAAAAGAGGGGAACCTCTATGTCCCGATAGGGGATTGAATACTCCTTTGAGGCTAGGTAAGCCATCTCTGCTATCAGAGTTACCCCTTCGTTTCGTCGCCTTCGGCGGAAATCTTCGGGAAGTCGCATCCATCGAGACTTGCCTAGCATCTGTATCATGAACTCTTCGGCGCGCCGACCTGCATCGTCTGGCTTTATCGGTCGATCTATCTCATTTGGTTCTGCAATCCATATCGGCCACCAGTTCTCAGCAGGCAGAGGGGATTCGTAGGTGATGAGAGCTACTAGGTCAGGCGGTAGCTCTGTTGCAAAGTGTAGGGCAAAGGTACCACCCATAGAGTGGCCGAAGATGATGGTAGGTCTTCCTTCAGCAAGACGCCACACATCTGCAACTTGCTCTTCGGGTGAAAACTCCTTGATATCGCTTTCAAGACGAAGCAAGAGGGACTCGTCATACCCACGACGATCATAGGTTATTACTTTGTGAGGAGAGAGTCTCTGAGCGAGCCTCTTCATGGAAGATTTCCTATCCATGGCTCCATGAATGAGGAGAAACTGTAGGTCGAACTTGCTGTCTTCGTTGAACACTGCGACACTTAGATGAGAGGTCGTCTGTTCGCAGACGGCTTTGGCAAGGCGAGTCGAGATGTTAGAGTTCAATCCAGCTTTCTCCAGTCGGAATCTACGTGGAGTAACCTAGTCGCTTCTCCTCGGCTCTTCGGACCGAGCTGTGGCTTTTGGTGAAGGTTAGTTTCGCTGCAGAGTGAATTAAACTTACTCTTTCACATTCCCATATGGAAGCCCAGCACTTAGGTAGCAGGTATCGTGAAAGTTTTCTACGCGATTCCATACGCCATTCTCGTAGACGTTGGCGATGATTTGGTGGGCTGGCGCCTTCATGGAGAACTTTATGGACTCGCCACATCTTGCGCAGGACGAACCTTCGCCCGGTTCAACTCGGCGACGGACACCTCTTGATGTAAAGGTAGACACCCTCTCTTCACTGGTCTTCATATCTGAGTTTCGACTTGTTGATCGGTTCACTTAAGTTTTGATTGTGGAGATATCGTAGATATGGCAAGCGGGTGGTGTTCTCTTTGGATAATTAAAGGTTGAAAATGTGACCTTGCTCAATGAAATGATTTTAAAGTTGCATGAACTTTGACTACGATCATTAACTGTGGAACAGAACTCTCGAACTAACACAGCAAATTCCTTTGGTCCTAACGATTGGCTTGCTGAAGAGATGCTTGAACTATTTTTGAAGGATCCGAACTTGGTGCCTGCCAGTTGGAGAGAGTTTTTTTCCGACAGTGTAACGCCTGTTGCGCTTGAGTCGAAGATCCTTTCTTCTCCTGAGTCGGCTGACGGTATCGGGGAAGCAGTGCTGTTGCGCGAAGTTTCAGAAAGTGTGGCCGCTGGGATGAGAGCGTCTGAGCACCTTGAACGCAGCGCAGATCAAGGGTATCAGATTCAAGAAAAGGAGTCTGGGCTTCTAAACAGTCCTCAAGTTGGAGTTCCAACTTCAGAGTTGACCGTTGCTCAGGTTAAAGTTAAAGAGGAAAAGAAACAGGAGCCGAAACAGATTAAGGGAGCCGTGGCTTTGCGAGGCGTTGCTGGCAAGGTCGTGGAGAACATGGTCTCCTCATTAGATGTGCCGACGGCAACCTCAGTGCGGGAGGTTCCGGCCCGTCTACTTGAGGTCAACCGAACGATGATCAACGACCACTTAGTTCGGATGATGGCGGCGAAGGTGAGTTTTACTCACATAATCTCCTACGCGATTGTAAAAGCAGTTGAAACGGTTCCGCAGATGAACTCGACTTTCGTTGAGAACTTCGATGGCAAGGGAACGCCAGGAGTGATACGTCACGAGGTGTTGAATCTAGGAGTGGCAGTTGACGTACCACGTAAAGATGGTGGTAGAGCTCTCTACGTTCCCGTACTTAGAGGTGCTAGTGAGATGTCGTTTGCACAGTTCGCGAGTGCGTACGATGCTCTAATAAAAAAAGTTCGAGCCAACAAAATTAGTCCCGATGACTTTACCGGCGCAACTATGACGATTACAAACCCCGGTACGATCGGTACGTCCCACTCCGTGCCTCGTCTAATGAGTGGTCAAGGGACGATCGTGGGTGTGGGATCGATAACGTATGGAGCTGACTTTCAGGCGTCAGATCCGATGATCCTTGCAGAACTCGGGATCTCTAAGACGGTAACGATGACGTCGACGTATGATCATCGTATTATCCAAGGCGCGGAGTCGGGTCTGTTTCTAAAGACGATCGACGAACTTCTACGAAGCGGGGCGTTTTATCAGTCAATCTTCGATTCACTTGAGGTTCCTTATCCAGCCGTTGAGTGGTCTTTAGATACGAACGACTCAATAGCTCGAAAAGTCGATGACCGACTCGTAAAACAGGTACATGTTCAGACTCTCATCAATAACTATAGAGTAAGAGGGCACCTGATGGCGAAGCTTGATCCTTTGGATTTGCAAAAGCCTGTGTCTTCAAAAGAGCTTGATCCTAAGACCTATGGACTTTCTCTATGGGATCTAAGCAGGGAGTTTTATGCTGATGGTCTGGCTGGGTATGAGTGCATTACTCTAGAGAAAATCATGAACATTCTCCGGGATGCGTACTGTCGTACAGTTGGAATTGAGTATATGCATATTCAAGATCCTGATGAGAAGAGATGGATCCAAAACAGAGTGGAAGGCGTTCCATTTGATCTTTCAAAGGCAGAAAAGCTCAGACTTCTTGAGCGCTTAAACGCAGCGGAAGCCTTTGAAAAGTTTTTATCTACTCGATATATCGGCCATAAGAGGTTTGGCTTGGAAGGTGCCGAGTCGGCGATAGCCTTCTTGGATGAGGTCTTGACGTTAGCAGCGGCGAACGGATTACCAGAAGCCGTACTTGGAATGGCGCACAGAGGTCGTCTGAACGTACTTGCCAACATAGTTGGTAAAAGCTACAGCGAGATCTTTCGAGAGTTTGAGGGAAACTTAGATCCTGCATCGGTTCAAGGTAGTGGAGATGTAAAGTACCACAAAGGGTATCTTGGTACGTTCGAGGGACGAGACGGGGTCTGTATAGATGTGACCTTATCTTCGAATCCGTCTCATCTTGAGGCTGTGGATCCAGTGGTTGAAGGTGTTGCACGCGCCAAAGAAGACCTATATGGCAATGTGGGCGGATTTCCGGTGTTGCCGATCTTGGTTCATGGGGATGCTGCGTTTGCCGGACAGGGAGTGGTGGTAGAGACATTAAATCTCTCTCAACTTCGAGGCTATAGAACTGGAGGTACGGTCCATCTTGTTATCAACAACCAAGTCGGATTCACCACTAACCCTAACGAGGCGAGATCGTCCATTTACGCGTCGGATGTAGCGAAAACCGTGCAAGCTCCTATCTTTCACGTAAATGGTGATGATCCGGAGTCTGTAGTTCGAGTAGCCCGGTTGGCCTTTGAGTATCGACAGACGTTCCACAAAGATGTAGTTGTAGATATGATCTGTTATCGTCGCCACGGTCATAATGAAGGTGATGAACCTAGCTATACTCATCCACTGATGTATGGAGTCATAGAGGGGCATCCTTCGGTGAGAAAACTTTATACGAAGTCCCTTTCTCTTAGAAACGAGATTACAGAAAAAGATGAAGAGAGTGCTCTTGAGGACTTTCTCGACAAGTTGCAGAGAGCCTTGGATGAGACTCGTTCAGCTACTTCGCCAAATCCAACGGTACTTCCGCCTCCTCGTCCATTGACGGTGCCTCTGGATAGGATAGACACAGGAGTACCCAAAGAGGCCCTAGATCTAATAGCTGAGCGGCTTATAACCTATCCGACTGACTTTACTGTGCACCCAAAACTTGAGCGCCTCTTTGCACAACGTGACGCCTTATACCGCTCTGGTGAAGTTGATTGGTCGATGGGCGAGCATCTGGCTTTTGGCTCCTTGCTTCTTGAAGGCAAAGATATTAGATTTACTGGTCAGGACTCCCGAAGGGGAACGTTCTCGCACAGGCATGCGTCGCTGATCGATAATGTGAATGGACAAGAATACTTCCCTCTTATGACGCTGCGAGACTACGAAGGCCCGCAACTTCGTGCCAAACGGGGCGGTAGGTTTATGATCTATGACTCTCTCCTCTCTGAGTATGCTGCACTTGGCTTTGAGTATGGGTACTCTCTGATACAGACAGATGCCTTAGTGTGCTGGGAGGCACAGTTCGGTGACTTCGCTAACGGAGCACAGATCATCATTGACCAGTTTATAACGGCTGCAGAGGACAAATGGGGTCAACACTCAGGCCTGGTTATGCTTTTGCCCCACGGATACGAGGGTCAAGGAGCGGAGCACTCCTCAGCTAGGTTGGAGAGGTTCTTGGTGCTCGCATCTGGGGGAAATATGGCGGTCGTATACCCAACGACGTCTTCTCAGATATTTCACCTCTTCCGGTCTCAAGTACACAGATCTACGAGGCGTCCATTGATTGTCGCGTCTCCGAAGTCACTACTTCGGTCCAAAAACTCCCGTTCACCGATCGAAGAGTTCGTGATGGGATCCTTTAGACCGATCATCGATGATGATGTACAGGTAGTTCCTGAACTTGTGGAACGTGTTGTGTTTTGTTCGGGCAAGGTTGCCTTTGAGGCTATGGCTCTTCGAGACTCTAAAGATGCCGTCGAAGGAGGTATACCCAAAGCAGCAATAATTAGACTTGAGCAGCTATTTCCATGGCCAGAGGTTGAGATAGAACAGATATTTTCCAAGTACTATAACGCAAAAGAGGTAGTTTGGTTACAAGAGGAACCAGCTAACATGGGCGCTTGGTCCTTTGTGCACGAACGACTGCACTCGGCTATAAGGTTAAGGTTCTCGCTGCGGCATGTCTCTAGACCTTCTGCAGGCTCTCCAGCCACCGGCTTTAGCGCTATGCACCTGCTAGAGCAAGAGGATCTTTTGCGTAGAGCCTTGTTTGAACCTATCAAATCTTAGCTGCTCAAGGTTTGCGAGTCTAAGGTCGTGCGAAGTAACTGCACGACGTCAGAGGTTGGATCTACTTTTATAGTTACAGCTCCCTTTGAAGCTGGGTACCGTAGATTGGCTCCGATATCGTCGATGTACACGATCTCATTTGGCGCAAGGTTGAGTAGTGAGAAAGTTCGATCATATATCGAGGGTTCGGGCTTTCGATAGCCTACCTTCGAAGATTCAACGATGACCTCGAAGATACCCCGAACCTTTTCGAGGGGATCGAGGTGCGCGGGGATCTGAAAGTTGTTAGTTACGATAGCGAGCTGGAAGTTCCCGAGTAGTTCTTGGGTTATGTAGTCGATCAAAGTGTCGTTGTAGTGACCCGATACGACTTCAAGTATCTGTGATGCCGAGGTTTCGAGACCCACCTCATTCAACTCTTTGTCGAGATCTCTCTTGAATCTTGTGACATCTATCTCGCCTCGTTCGAAACGACCCCAGGCTCCGGCGCTTCCTGAGTGAGCGAGCAAGTCAGAGAGTTGAGCCGGATCTGCGCCGATTCGCTCTTCGAGGTTGGATATTTGAGATAGAGGTGCGCCGTATAGTACGCCTCCAAAGTCGAAAATGATTCCCTTGATCACCCGTCCGATTCTAGTGAGTTGGTGCTCGACAAATCGTGTGTTAAAGGTTACGGTTGTAGCTCGTACCCTCATTGTAGGTAGATCTGGAGGATTTCTAGTGTCGCCTCGCGTGAGTCGTACTTATGGGTGTTATGTCTATGTGGAAGGCTGCAGGTATTGCACTGGTAACGGATAAACACAAGGAGCTGCAACGACGAACTGCTGCATATGCCACGGCAGCTCGAGATGTCATATGCAGCGACCTCCGTATAACTATCACCGATCTCATCTGTCTTTTTGGACCTCTCGGAGTGTTTATCTAATAGTATTTCGCAACCCATCGCCATCTTGCGTGAGGATCTCTTCTATTGAGTCTGAAGGTGCTTTACTCTTAGGTGTAGTCATGATCTGCTTCCTTCGGTCTCTTGATGTTTCTAATTACTAAATACCACGACCACCACTAGCTTTTAACCAATGGAATTTGCACAACTTCAGACACACAACCGTATCTGGAACAAATTTAAGTAGCTGCCACGAGCTTCGCGTCGTCTAACGGAGGAGCTACGAGGTAACATTGGAGGCATAAACTCGCTACGGCTTATAGGGGTGTTTGACGCTAGGGGAGAACCTTATAGTTTGTAGGGATGGATCCGAAGAGTTTTATTCCACATAGGGAACCGTTTTTGCTTGTTGATGAGGTTACTGAGATTGAACCTGGCTTAGCAGCGAGG
>JAJYGI010000134.1 GCA_021790735.1 Actinomycetes bacterium
CATCATTGCGGCTATGGCACCGAGGAGATATATTTTCATGGAAAGATAGTAACTCTACTTTGACATAATCCGCCACTTGGATCCTAAAATAGGGATTCTTCGAGACCTAGCCCTTACGAAGAGGGCAATCGCCTTGATTAGGTGACATATTCTCTTGTCTCTTGTCTCTTGTCTCTTGTCTCTTGTCTCTTGTCTCTTGGCGACAGAGATTTGTATGTGATCACCACCGACCAACGTGAGCACCTGGCACTTAGAAAGATGCGCAGATTTATTCCTCTCTGGCACGCCTTCCTTCCCTTTAAGACCCAAGCTATAAGTCCGCATGCGCTTCTTGCTTTGCCTGGGGCTGAAATGAATATCACCTGCAGAATCCAAGAAGTGGTCTCAGAACCTAGCATGGAAAAGCCGACAACTAAATACAGCCTACTTGGCGTAGTATGTGTCAATAATACTTTAAATAAAATAGCAATTAGAGCTTCTACGTTGTAGTGACTCGTCACCTCGATAGCGCTCGAATGAATTTGATGCTGGGTCTGCTCGACTAGTACAGAGTGCTCGTTGTAAGGCCACGACTTAGCACAGAGATTGTTACTGTTTGAGTGATGAATCAGTTCGCCAGGTTGGAGAGTGGCCGAATCAAGAGCATGAGCTGCCAGTTCGCTCTTGGGCGGTGTAGTTACATTCCAACGTACAAGTGTCCTTGAAAATGCATCTCTAACGAAGATCACGTGCGTCTAGACGACCTTTGCCTTGACGTATTCGATGTCCGAGACCTACAAGCAATCTAACCAGTAGGAGATAGAACTCCTATCTATTATCTATAAGATCCTTTCATCAAAACGGCTGGACTCTCATCGTCGTCTATTTAGGTGTATGAAAGCAACTAGAGGCATCGCCTCGTGTTTTGTCTGCCAAGTACAAAGCACCTCCGAGACGATCTCTAACTTCTGATTTACTGAATGAATAGCTGGATAGATAGACATGTACTCGCCTCTGTGAACAGAGACAATAGCGACTTCACTATCACGAACCGCTTATAGCGCACTATCGTCCGTTGGATCGGCAACTGTTGGAACCCCTGGAGTATTCCGGCTTATTTTTGTAGTAGCTACGGCTCCTTGAACTCATGGCAAGGGATCTCCACTATTACCACTACCTATTACCCTTACTCTTGGAAAACGGTATATTCCGGGTTCAACTGTAACTTTGGAGTTCAGTATCGCTTTTGCTTTGGCGACCTGTTGTAGAGCCCGATCTCGATCGATAAGAGTTCGGCGATGCTGGTAGCGTATGTTCTTAGTGGACGCCTCTTCTGGAAATAAAGTCTCTATAAGTTCCATAATGAAGACTATGCAGGAACGGTGTTACAAAAGCTAATGCCGAGAAGAAGTGATAATCCCTCGGCTAACTGTCTAGCCTTTACTGAGACTAAATTGCGTAGTTAGGAGTTGTAGACCTTAGTTGGGGAAAGATACTCAAATC
The DNA here is from genome assembly GCA_021790735.1 of Actinomycetes bacterium. Classification (GTDB taxonomy): domain Bacteria; phylum Actinomycetota; class Acidimicrobiia; order Acidimicrobiales; family Acidimicrobiaceae; genus Ferrithrix. The sequence continues at coordinate 1,483 of JAJYGI010000134.1, forward strand.
TCTCTCATTTGGATTTAGACGACCTAATAGGCTTAGTTAAAGTCCGCCTGACTCCGCATCGCAATGCTCTGAACGGCTTCGAGTCTCGGTACAACGGCGGTCTTTTTCCCTCCTGGATGCACCTCTTTCCCATAAGCCTCGTCGACAAGACGCCCAACCTCTGCCCCGTCAATGGTTTCTTTCTCCAAAAGTGCGTTAGCTACCGCCGTAAGTCCAGCCTTATGTTCAACCATTAAGTCTGTGGCTCTCTGCTCTTGATCCCGTAGAATTCTTTCAACCTCTTCGTCGATGACGCGTTGAGTGTCCTCAGAGTAGTCTCTGGAGTGCATGAGATTTTCTCCCAAGAATACCATGCCTTGAGAACCCCAAGCCATGGGTCCGATCCGATCGCTCATACCCCATTCGCGCACCATTTTTCTAGCGAGCTCTGTGTTACCTACTAGGTCGTTTGAGGCGCCAGTGGAAAGATCGCCGTAGACTAACATCTCAGCTACCCGGCCACCCATCCGTACTACTAAGGAGTCTTCGATGTACTCTTTGGGGTAGATATGTCGCTCTTCCATCGGTAACTGTTGGGTTACACCTAACGCCATTCCCGTGGGTAGGATCGTTACTTTGTGGACCGGATCTGAGTACTTTAGTACGTATGCAAGTAGAGCGTGGCCTCCCTCATGGTACGCTACTCTTTCTTTTTCTTCGTCCGAAAGCACCATCGAGTCACGACGTTGTCCCATGAGGACACGGTCTCGTGCGTCCTCAAAGTCCGTCATCGTAATCTCCTCTGACCCTCTTCGTACTGCATGCAGAGCTGCTTCATTGACTAGATTTGCCAGGTCGGCTCCGCTCATTCCCGGAGTGCCTCTGGCGATGACAGCTAGATCAACATCGTTTGACAGCTTCTTCCCTTTACAGTGAACCTTTAGAATTGGTAGACGCTCTTCGAGGTCTGGTAGGGGAACAACGATCTGGCGATCGAAACGTCCAGGCCGTAGAAGCGCCTCATCTAAGATATCTGGTCTGTTGGTGGCAGCGATAATCACAACGCCCTCAGCAGGATCAAAGCCGTCCATCTCTGAAAGCATCTGATTGAGAGTCTGTTCCCTCTCGTCGTGTCCACCCCCAAGGCCTGCACCGCGCTTTCGACCTATGGAGTCAATCTCGTCGATAAAGATAATTGCGGGAGCCTGCTTACGGGCAGTTTGGAATAGGTCTCGAACGCGACTTGCGCCTACACCTACGAACATCTCCATAAAGTCAGATCCGCTTACCGACAGGAATGGTACCCCTGCTTCACCAGCTACTGCGCGCGCAAGTAACGTCTTTCCGGTTCCTGGAGGTCCAACAAGCAAAATACCTTTTGGAGTGCGAGCTCCGATAGCGGTAAATCTCATCGGTGACTTAAGAAAATCAACGACCTCTTTGATCTCGGACTTGACTCCGCCGTATCCAGCTACGTCATCGAAGGTCGTCCTTGGTCGCTCTGAAGAGTACAGCTTTGCCTTTGACCGACCTATCGACATGATTCCGGACATCTGGCCCTGAGCTCGCCTATTGAACCAAATAATGATGCCTAAAAAGAGTAAGAACGGCAATGCGTATGAAAGTAACGAATCCAAAAGTCCAGATGAGGAGTTGGAAAAACTTAAGTTGACATTGTTTTTCTGAAGCTGTGCAACCTCAGTATTTATCTCTGGAAGTGGCCCATTTACGGTGAAAGAGGTTCCGTTTTTGAGTGAGCCTGTGATAATTCCGGTCGTATTGTCGATGACTGCCGAGGATATCTGGTTGCTCGATACATCCTTTGCGAAGGCGTTGTAGCTAAGGGGCTGGCTAGTCGTGCGCGTAGACACCGACGAATAGAGGAAGAATATTCCTGCTACGATAAAGATACCGATGGCGATCCATCTCCAGCCTTGATCTGTCGAGGGACGCGGTTTTTGACTATTTGTTGACCTCATGTCGTTGAAGTTGCGACTCATACTTATAGATGTTAAGCGGTTTTAGCCGACAACAGGTGCTTTTAGGTGCTCTCTAAGAATACTCAAAGGCTTAAATGATCTTTCTTTTACATGCAAGTGGGGGAGTCGCTCCTAGTAAGGTAAGGTTTTCCTATGCAAGAGCCCCCTTCTTACACCTCTCCTAAGAAAAAATCTTTTCCTTTCTGGCTTCCTCTAATAGCCCTTCCTTTAGGACTTTTAGTAGCATCTTTGACGGCTAGTATCGTTGCTTTGGCCCAAGGCCAAAGGACTTCGCACCTTGTTGTGAACGCACCTTTGCTTGCATCTGATGAAGTTGGTCTTTGGGTGGTATTTCTCGTAGCACTCGTTATCGGCGTGCGTAGATATGGCTCTGGCTCTTTCATTCGAGACTACGGTTTCAAGGTGAAGATGTGGCCCGATATTCCCATAGGACTTGTAGTTGGTGCATTTTGCCAACTAGTCGTACTGCCGGTTCTATACCTTCCCTTTGAGGCTGGCAATCCTTCATTTGCCAAGGCGCTCTCTCAGCCGGCGAAGACTTTGGTGGGCTCTGGCAGGTCAGGTGGAGAGGCTCTGGTTTTCGTAATTATTGTCATCGGTGCGCCGATTATGGAAGAGTTGTTTTTCCGAGGACTAACCTTGAGGTCTTTGGAGGCGCTATCTGTAAAGTTGGCTGTTCGGCTTCGAGCCGTTTTGGTTGTGGTAGTAACCGGGGTGTTTTTTGCTCTTGCCCACTTTGAACCTCTTCAGTTTCTGGGGCTATGGGTTGTGGGAATGGTTCTTAGCTATATGTCCTATAGAACTCGAAGACTCGGTATGTCCATCTTTACGCATATGAGCTTCAATTTGGTCGCCTTCGTTGCGCTAGTGGGCATTCGTTAGAAGCTTTTTAGCGTCATCTGACATTTTCGACCAGTCACCGCTAAAGAAACGGGCAATTTATGTCGAAGACATGTTGTTGGGAAGGCTCAAAAGAGCAGGTCTGTGGAGGATTTGATTGCTGTCTAACATTTGTCCAAACTGTCGCGAGACTTCACTTGTTGAGATATCGCTAAGCGTTGCCGGACACGAGGTAACTTTGAGAAGCTGTTCAGCGTGTGAGTCAAGGTGGTGGCATCGAGACGGCGAGACTTCCCAGGTTCGAGAGTTTTTAGCTCTTGCATCGCAGACGAGGCGATAGAGGTCGCTAGAGACTGTCAAGTAAAAGCTGAGATTAACTTAAGCGTTAGCTCTCTCAATAACCGTAGCTAGGTAGGCTTTAGCCGTGCAGATTTCGGAGTCACCAAGGAGAGAGTTCTCTTGTGGACACGACGACGTGAGTTCCTCGACAGTTCAAGAGAGCAGATACTCCTTTATCAGAAGAAACTACGGCATGTTCATTGCAATAGCCTGCTCGTTGTTCGTGTTTCTCTCTCTTCATCCTGCGCTTATCCTCGCTAATACAACAACGGCTGGTGGAGACACTGGCGCGCACTTTATCGTTCCGTACTTTGCGTGGAAGGATGTATTTTCACACTTTGAAGTAAGCGGTTGGTCCCGTATCTGGTACAACGGCTTTCCTTTACTTACTTTTTACTTCCCCTTACCACCTTTGATGGTCGACTTACTCTCATTTGTAATCCCATACGACATAGCTTTCAAGTTGATAACTTTGAGCGGTTCACTTGCTTTGCCTCCACTTATGTATCTGTTGGGTAGAAGCGCCCGCTTGAAGGAGCCTTACCCAACGCTCTTGGCACTTGCCTCCCTAGGGTATCTCTTTGATAGGACCTACACAATCGACGGAGGAAATATCGCCTCTACGCTAGCCGGTGAGTACTCATTCTCTGTGGCCTTAGCGTTCGGTGTGGGGTTTTTAGCAGTTGTCTTCAGCGGCTTGAACTCGAATAAGAAGATAGCCTTTGCGTCGATACTCTATGCCTTGACCGCACTTTCTCATCTCCTTCCTGCCTTTTTTGTAGCGGTGGTGGCGATCGTCTACGTACTGTTGGGTAAGGAGAGGTTGGAGCTAGTCCGACTTGCGGTAGCTGGAACATTAGGAGCTTTGGTATGCGCTCTGTGGCTGATACCGTTTGCGGCCAATATCTACTATACGACCTCAATGGGATGGACCAAGGTTACTACTTATGTGCAGTCTTTGGCGCCCAATCCCTTGAGACCTTGGATCTACTTGGCTCTTTTGGGAGTGGTGTTTTCGATATATAAAAAGAGGCGCCTTGGGATAACCTTTAGTATTGTTGCAGTCGTCTCAGTTCTGTCGTTTGTGCTCTTACCCCAAGGTGCCGTCTACAATGCGAGGGCGCTACCCTTCTTCGTCTTTTCTATCTACGTCCTAGCGGCGACAGGTGTTGCGGAGTTTGCTCTTTGGCTTCCAAAGGTCCTCATGTTTTTGCGCATAGGAGAGAGTAGAGCGGTCTTAGCGGCGGATGAGATGGATCCCTTCACAGTGTTCAAAGACTCTAAGTTCAAGTATCTAGGGGTACAAAACGAGGTCGGGAGTGAAGGAGATGACCTATCGTCTGGCTCATTTGAAGAGAAGAGATATCAGGACTTTAACGAACAGTTCTCTTCGCAAGAAGTCTCCCAACGCTACATAAAGGAAAGATCAAGGACCAAGATCGGAGCCGTTTTATTCTTTGTACTTGTGACCATTGTTGGTGTGATCGCCCCTGTTGTGAGCTTACCATCATGGCTCCAGTCGCATGTAACTCAGTCGTTCGTGCCTAGTTGGGCAAGTTGGAACTACTCAGGTTATCAAGCTAAACCAGGATGGCCTGAGTACCAGCGCCTGATGGTGGCCATGAACTCCGTGGGGAAAAGTTATGGATGTGGACCTGCTATGTGGGAGTACAACTCTAATGAAAACAACTTCGGTACCCCTATGGCGCTGATGCTTCTGCCATTTTGGACACACGGCTGTGTGGACTCTATGGAGGGTCTGTTCTTCGAGTCATCGGCTACGACGCCCTATCATTTTCTGAATCAGTCTGAACTTTCTTACTCACCGTCAGACGCTATGGCGGGACTTCCTTACAGTGGACTTAACGTCTCTCTTGGAGTAAAGCACCTGCAGATGTTAGGAGTGAAGTACTATATGACGTTCTCTCCTTCGGTCAAACAGCAGGCTTCAAAAGACCCGAATCTGTTACTTTTGAAGACTGTACCTGCGGTAAGCCCTAGTCTGAGCCAAAGTGGTTCGGTTCTTGGACAGAGTTGGAACATCTATCTTGTGCGAGACGCTCAAAGTGTTGTTCCGCTGACCCACCTACCTGTGGTCTGGGAAGGTATGCGTGGCGGGAAAAGTGATTGGTTGAAGTACTCGGTACAGTGGTACCAAAACCCAAGTCAGTGGGGTATATACCGAGCACAAAACGGACCTAGCAACTGGAAAAGAGTAGACCCTGGTAAATCCGTAGGATCTGAACCCAAGTTGCCTTCAATTCGGGTTACCAACACTTTAATGACGACAGATTCGGTCTCTTTTGACGTCTCCAAGGTAGGCGTACCCGTTGTAGTGAGGGAGTCCTACTTCCCGAACTGGCATGTAAGTGGTGCTTCCGGTCCCTATAGGGTCGCTCCGAACCTCATGGTTGTAGTTCCGACTTCGACTCATGTTGATTTGACTTACGGGTCAACAGCGGTAAACGTTGTTAGCGATGCGGTATCTGTACTGGCCGTACTTGTGGTTGTAGGTGTATGGTTCGAGATACCTGAGACAATTTGGAGAAAACTACGTGGTGGAAAGGCACCCTCTCTGACTAACCTTTAGTGGTTACCGGAGCACGGGACCAATGACAGGTGGTGAGTCATAATAGACATGGATACATCGATCTTTAAAGCTTATGATATTCGAGGTGTCGTACCTCAAGAACTCGACGAAGAGTCGTGCCGTCTCATCGGTGCCGCCTTTGGACGTTTTATAAAAGGCACGCAAGTTATCGTTGGTCACGATATGAGGACCTCAGCCCAGGCGTTGGTGTCGGCTTTCACTGAGGGACTTAACGCTGTAGGTGTATCGGTTATTCAGATAGGTCTCGCCTCTACTGATATGTTGTACTTCGCCTCGGGAAAACTTGGTCTTCCTGGCGCAATGTTTACTGCTTCGCACAATCCTGCGCAGTATAACGGAATTAAACTCTGTGGTCCTGGCGCAGCGCCGATCTCGTCTGACACAGGCCTAATGGAGATAAGGGACCTAGCGCTTGGATTTGAAGCAGGTGGCTTGACTCCATCGCATCACGTTGAGAATAAAGCGCTCGACCTTTTGGATGACTTCGTTAATCACGTTAAATCATTTGTAGATGTAACTAAATTCGCACCTCTCAAAGTGGTGGCAGATACTGCAAATGGTATGGGAGGTCTTGTAGTTCCAAGGGTCTTTGAGGGACTACCCGTATCACTTGAGATACTTTACCCTGAGCTAGATGGAAGTTTCCCAAACCATCCAGCTGATCCTATTCAACCGGAGAACTTGGTGGATTTAAAGAACCGAGTGCTTGCTGATCAGGCAGATGTAGGTCTGGCTTTTGACGGCGATGCGGATCGAGTATTCTTGGTGGACGATAAGGCTAATCCGGTATCTGGATCGACGACGACCTCCTTAGTCGCTCAGGCGATGTTAGAGAGACATCGTGGATCTACCGTCCTTTATAACCTCATATGTTCAAAGGCTGTTCCTGAGGTTATTGCTGAGAACGGTGGGATTCCTTTAAAGACTAGAGTTGGCCACTCCTATATCAAGGCGGTTATGGCGGAGTCTGGAGCTGTCTTTGGTGGTGAGCACTCAGGCCACTACTACTTCAGAGATAACTATCGTGCTGATTCAGGGTTAATCGCTTCTATGTTCGTGTTAGCT
>JAJYGI010000157.1 GCA_021790735.1 Actinomycetes bacterium
CTTTATATCTTTTGCAAGCTGTCCAGTAGGCCGTTTATAGGGAGGTAAAGAACATACCACTGGTCGAAACTCAAGCTGTGCGGTCTGTCCGATGAGCGACAGGGCCTGGTTTGGATGTTTTATCCCAGGGAGCTGCACAACGATATCTTTACCTTGTTGAGCGATGTTGGGTTGGGTTACCCCGAGACCGTCTACTCGATTCCTGATGATAGATATGGTCTGGTCTAACGTCGCTTGAGAGACAGTCCTAGTAGGTTTATAGACGACCGATGCACCTCCTTGTAGATCTAGTCCCAGTATCGGCTTATAGTTAAGCGCCAACACCGCGATAAAGGCACCTAAAGAAACCACTATCGATAAAACGACTGATACTACGTGAGGACCTTTTCTCATACTCTCTCTAAAACACCGTTCTTACTCATAGAGTCACCCTACACCAACTCTTTCGCCTAGTGATCACCTGCTACCCAGGTGTTACTTAAAGTCACCTTCATCATCAACTTCTGCGTCTCTGGCTTCTGTTACATCTTTCATATCGGATTGGTTCTCAAGCGGTTCAGGTACTTCGTCACCAGCAGTACCCTCTGTCGGCTCAGCTTGCCCTTTTCTCGCTTCGATCTCATCAAACTTAGCCTCAGCCTCTTCCATAGCGTCCACGATGACGCCGTCAAGGTGAGTTAACGATCTTCTATCGAAGATCACCTCTACCTCTGGAGCTATCTCTACGTACACCCTCTGGTCGTAGGACTTGGTAACCACACCAAAGATTCCGCCATTTGACACAACGTCATCGCCTACCTGTAGACCGATCTTTCGATTCGTCTTTGCGCCTTTCATGCGAGGTCGCAAAAACAAGAGGTAAAGAATGACCAAAACAAACAGTACAAAAATAAGTTGACTCATCAAAGTCCTTCCAATGTGACTAGCTTATTGTAGTTTCAAGAGCTGAAACTCAGATCACTTAGCTACTAGCTATAGTAAGTTTCCACAAACCCCTTTACCTCTGACAGAGTACCGACTCTAATTGACGAGCGACACGTGGCTATGAGTGTCTGCATAAACGTTAGATTGTGTCTAGTAAGTAAGACTCCAAGAGTCTCGACGTCGACCTTGTAGAGGTGGTTTAAAAGAGCCAACGGATAGCGCTTACACGTCTCGCACAGACAGCTTGGATCTAGTGGTTCGCTAGATTGGATATATCGCGCCTGTTTGACAGCTACTTTCCCCACTGACGTCCAAGCAACTCCATGACGCGCGATTCGAGAGGGAGCCACACAGTCAAACATATCTACCCCCAGCTCTATAGCGTGCACAACGGAGTAGGGATCGCCAACACCCATCAGATATCTTGGGGTCTCTTTAGGAAGAATCTCCGTACAGCTTGCAACTGTGTCCAAGGTCAAAGATCTCTCTTCTCCTACCGCTAGACCCCCGATCGCGTATCCATCAAAGGACAGTTCGCAGGTCTCTTCCAAAGATCTCTTTCTAAGTTCAGCGTCTGTACCACCTTGCACGATTCCAAATAAAGACTGATCAGAACGCTTCTTTTTTGCTTTGGATCTCTTTGCCCACGCTAACGTTAGGTCAAGGTTCCGCTTCAGCTCACCTCTATCTGCGGGCAACATAGTACACACATCGAGAACCATGGCTATATCCGAGCCCAGGAGCTCTTGCACCTCAACGGCATCCTCTGGCGTAAGACGCAGCTTAGCACCGTCGTAGACGGACCGAAAAGACACCCCGTCTTCGTCGAAAGAGGCTCCTAGGGACAATACCTGAAACCCCCCGGAGTCTGTCAAAATTGCACCGTCCCACCCTGTGAAGCTGTGCAAGCCACCTAGCGCATCAACTATAGAAGCACCGGGACGCAGCATCATATGGTAGGTGTTAGCCAGGACGATCTCAAAACCTATCTCTGCTACAAGGTCGTATGGGAAGAGACGAACCGCTCCCCTAGTACCGACCGGCATAAACACAGGCGTTTCGAAGCTATGCCGAGAGCCACAGAATCTACCAGTCCTCGCCGAGCCGTACGTTTGGATCGCTTCAAAACTACCACTCAATGGAGTTGTTTCTCTCAATCAACATCGCGTCACCGAAAGATAAAAAACGAAAGTCTGAGTCCAAAGCGTACTGGTACAGCTCTCGCCACTTAGGGCCGTAGAAACTTGCAATCAATACTAACAGGGACGACTTAGGGGTATGGAAGTTCGTCATCAGTACATCTACCACTTTAAAGTCATACCCCGGCGTTATATAGAGATCTGTTCGTCCTTCTAGCCGTGAAGTTGCAGCCACTGACTCCAACGTTCTCACTACAGTAGTACCGATAGCAACTACTCTTTTTGCACTCCGAATCCTCTCCCACGTCTCTGGGGAGACACTGTAGCGTTCGGAGTGCATCTTATGTTCTCCAATGTGAGACGACGAAATCGGCTTAAAGGTATCGATGCCAACCATAAGTTCAACCGTTGCGACTTCGATTGACCGCCTCCGAAATCCGCTAAACACCTCTTCATCTAGGTGAAGACCTGCCGTCGGAGCTGCTACTGAGCCGTAGTTATGTGCATAGATGGTTTGATATCTCTGTGGATCGTCAACCTTTTTCTTGATGTAAGGCGGCAGCGGTACCTCCCCGAAGAGATCAACTACCGACTCACTACTTAGCTTCACTAGCGGTAACTCACCCTCGACACAGTCCTTTGTGCTACGAACAAGACGCAAGACCTCACTTCCACCACGAAACAACGCTTCTCCGGTCGAGAGTTTACGACTCGGGCGAAGAAGCGCACTATAGATCCCTTCCTCCACCTCTTCGAGAAGTAATACTTCAGCATACCCACCGGAAGCACGCCTCAATCTAAGGCGTGCAGAGAAGACCTTGGAGTCATTGACCACTACTAGATCCCCACTTTGAAGGAGATCAGGAAGGTCAGAAACTCTTCGTATCCTCAGGTCACCGCTCAGAGATACGAGAAGTTTTGAACTTGAACGTATCGCCAGCGGCTCCTGAGCAATTCGATCTTCTGGCAGATCGTAGTCGTAACTAGACAGATCTTGATAGTCATTTTCATTCATCCCTACCAAGACTCTAACAGGAAACCTGTCTAGTTCCACAGTCCAAAGGCCGCAACACCATACGCCTATACCGTCTTGGACGCCATCAATGGAGCAGTTCTACTAAAGGTCAATGAGTTCCGGGAAAGTTGAGGTTCCTACCTTGGCCGTCTCCAAGGTTCGACTCTGGCCATCTCTCTGTAACCGCTTTTAGACGTGTAAAGAACTGTACTCCATCGGTTCCATACATGTGGCTACCACCAAAAAGTGACTCCTTGTTGCCGCCGAAAGAGTAGTACGCTACTGGTACTGGAATAGGTACGTTGATTCCAACCATTCCAGCATCTATCTCACGCGTAAAGCGTCGCGCCAACCCTCCACTTTTCGTAAATAGTGCGGCACCGTTCGCGTAAGGATTTGCGTTGACTAGTTCAACAGCTTCATCAAATCCTTTCACCCTTATGGCAGAAAGAACTGGTCCAAAGATCTCATCTCGATAGACGCTCATATCACAAGACACCCCATCGACAAGAGAAGGTCCCAAGAAGAAGCCTTTCGTTGTCTCGTCAAAAGACTCACGACCGTCTAAAACAACGCGGGCACCTTGCACCTCTGCAGATTCAATGTAAGACGCTACCCGATCCCTGTGTTCTTTGGTCACTAACGGTCCCATCTCAGAGCTCTCCTGGGTTCCCGGGCCGACCCGAAGTTGTCGAGTCTTTTGAGCGACTAGCTCTAAGAACTCATCTGCGATCGCCTCATCTACTACGACGACCGATACCGCCATACAGCGCTCACCGGCGCTACCGTAGGCCGCACTTACTGCAGCGTCTGCTGCAAAGTTCAAGTCTGCATCTCTCGCAACAACCATATGGTTCTTGGCTCCACCGAGAGCCTGCACCCTCTTACCGTAAAAAGCCGCCTGTGAGTAGATATATCGCGCTACGGCAGTTGAACCGACAAAGGAGACCGCCTTGATCTCCTTTGACTCCAAAATACCGTCAACGATCTCTTTATCTCCATGGACCACATTGAGAACACCTTGAGGAAGACCCGCTTCAATGAACATCTCTGCCAGCATCAAAGAAGCCGATGGATCCTTCTCTGAAGGCTTTAAGATAAAGGTATTTCCACAGGCGATCGCAATCGGGAACATCCACATAGGCACCATGGCGGGAAAGTTAAATGGGGTAATACCGGCTACCACGCCTAAGGGTTGTCGGATAGAGTAGGTGTCGATATTTCTTGAAACTGAATCGGACATGTCGCCTTTTAAAAGGTGCGAGACTCCACAGGCGAACTCCACTACCTCAAGGCCTCGTCTAACTTCGCCTTCGGCATCAGACAGTACCTTACCGTGTTCTTTAGTGATCAGCTTCGCAACGTCTTTGACGCGGCTCTCTAGCAGCTCCCTAAAGGCAAACATGATCTGAGACCTCTTAGAGAGCGAGGTCTCTTTCCACTCCAAATAGGCCTTGGCTGCAGAGGTAACGGCTAAATCTAGATCCGCTTTCGAACCTAAAGAGACTGTGCTTTCTACCTCTCCCGTAGCTGGGTTATAGACATCGGCGCTACGAGTTGACGATCCCTCTTGGTACGTACCATCGATAAAGTGCGTTAAACGTCTCACTAAAGCCCTTCCTTAGATCCAAATTCCAGGGCCTCTACCAGAGTCTCAGCGCCAAGAGACGCCTCTTCTTCGGTGATCGAAAGCGGTGGGGCAACTCTAAGGACATTCCCCGCTAGCCCTCCCTTACCTACCAGTAGTCCCTTACTCTTTGCATACTCCATGACCAGGTCTGCCCGTTTTGGAGAAGGCATCACCGTTCCAGGTTCACACAGCTCTACACCGATCATCAGACCTTTACCTCGAATATCAGCGACTGCAGACGTCTCAGAACGAGCCTCTTGCAACCTTGACACTATTAAAGAACCCATCTTCAAAGCGTTGTCTTGCAGCTTATTTGCTAAAAGGTATCGAAGATTAGCCAGTCCTCCCGCTGCAGCCAAGGGAGATCCTCCAAAGGTCGAGATCGACGACGCATTCAATGAGTCCATTATCTCGGCTCTAGCCACTACCCCAGCCAAGGCTAGGCCGTTGCCTATACCTTTTGCGAAGGTAAGCATATCTGGCCTTACGCCATGGGCCTCATATCCCCAGAAGTGTTCTCCAGTTCTACCCCAACCCGTTTGGACTTCGTCAGAGATATACAAAGCTCCAGAGGAGCCCAACGCCTTTTGAATCTCGCCAAAGTAGCCGTCGGGGGGAACTGCGAACCCTCCTACACCTTGAATTGGTTCCGCGATTAAAGCCGCTACTGAACCGTTAGTCTGGGTCTGCAAAACATCCTCAAGATCTAACACCCCTCGTCTTATATACTCCTCGTCGTCTAGTTGTGCCAAGGGTCCCCGTAAGCGCGAGCCTCCGAGCACGTAAGACACCTGGAATGGAGAGTAAGTACCGACTCGATAGTGGATATTACCCGTTACCGCTAGGGCCGATGGCGATCGACCATGATAGCTGTTCCTTACCGCCAAAATCTGGCTAGTTCTTCGGTAAGCTGTCGCCAACATCAACGCAGTATCGTTCGCCTCAGTTCCCGAGGTGGTAAAAAATACCCTTGGGTTCTCGATACCTGAAAGCGCCGCTATCTCTTCAGCCAACTCGATCATAGGCGATATCAGGTACAAAGTAGAGCTGTGGACCATGTTCGAGGCTTGTTCAGTGATAGCAGAGACCACTTCTTTCACGTTGTATCCGGTCATAGTGGTAAGGATGCCCCCGAAGAAGTCCAAGTACCGCTTACCGTCCCTGTCGACTACGTGTCGACCGTCACCTGAGACCAACTCAATCGGTGAATCGTAGTACAGTGATAGCCACTTGGGCATTACAGCTCTATGGCGCTTTAACCACTCTTCATGTGTACTCTCTGGGGTAGATCCCATCAAAGAGGCTCCTTTTCAATCTGCATTAGCGTTCTACTCACATAGACTATGTCATTCGCCAAGGCGATGTCTACAGTTCTTTTTCAAGAAGTTGGAGATTACTTGGTTAGAAGAACAAATTTTGTCGTTGCTGGACTGAGATTTGCACACATGCTACTAAGCGCCTACATACAAATAGTTAGCGGCAACTTTAGTGTGATCGCTTGAACTCAAAGAGGGCAGCCTCATCTACTGGCTTTGAGATCAAGTAACCTTGGGCCTTTGTGCACCCCAGCTCCTTCAAGATCGCAAGTTGGTCCTCAAACTCTACACCTTCAGCTACGGTCTCTAATTCCAACGAATGACCTAAGCCAACTACGACCTTTACCAACTCGGTATCTTTTTGAACCTTACCTAGCCCTTCCACAAAACTTCGATCGATCTTTAGCGTCGAGATTGGAAAGTTGCGAAGATATGTGAGCGAAGACCAGCCTGTGCCGAAGTCATCGATAGCGATTTTTATGCCAAGATCAGCCAAGTCAAAGAGAGATCTCTGCATCGAAGAGCCTACGTCGATGAGAGCGTACTCAGTCAGTTCAACACAGAGCCAACTTGGATCTAATTCGTTCTCTGAAAGAATCGAGCGGACCAGGGGTACCAAAAGGGGATCTGACAACTGTCGAGGCGAGAGGTTCACCGATACTGTCACTGGGTCGTTCGAACGCTCCGGGCTTAGGTTCCAGGTCCTCATGTACCTTCCAGTCATCTCTAAGACGTTTTTGCCGATGGGAACTATGAGGCCACTTTGTTCTGCAATGTCTATGAAATCACTCGGTCCTACAAGGGAGTTAGGGCCTTCATCCCACACACGTACTAGAGCCTCGGTACACGACATTTTCATTGAACTAATCTCAACTATAGGTTGAAATACCAGAACTACGTTGTTTGACTCAATGGATCTCCGAAGCAGCTGCTCGGTCTCCATACGTCTTTGAGACTTCGTTCTCATAGCTTGATCGAAGAGCTCCCATCGACCTCTTCCCCGTTCTTTAGCTCGATATAGTGCAGTGTCAGCCTCTTGCATCATCTCCTCAGCCGTTGAGCCTTCCGAAAGTGCTATCCCAATCGAACATCCGACTCTCAACTTCACGTCTCCCACGTCGAAGGGAACTTGAAGATCACCGCGAATCCGCTCGGCTAAACTCCGCGCCTCTTCGACACCGCCAACGCTTGTAGCTAACACGACAAACTCGTCACCGCCTAGTCGAGATACCGTATCTTCCGACCTTACGGCTCTTACGAGTCTCCTGGCCACCTCCATCAACAGTTCGTCACCTACCGCATGGCCCATCGAGTCGTTGACGTGCTTGAACTCATCTAGGTCTAGATATAAAAGCGCAAACTCATCCCCCTCTCGGAGGTACCGTTCTCTGGCAACGTTTAAACGATCAAGTAACAACAGTCTGTTGGGAAGCATTGTAAGGGGATCATGTGAAGCTTGGTACTCAAGCCTTCGAGCAATCACAACTCTCTCAGTGACGTCGCGCACGTTTACTACTATCCCACCAACGGCTCTATCCTCTATCAGATTGGTGACTGTTACCTCGACGTATCTATAGGTTCCATCGTTATGGAACAGACGGCAGTCAAAAGAATCGACGCTACTTTCTTTTAACATCACCACTGCGAAGACGTCCTTGACCCTCTCGCGATCTGCTGGATGCACGAGATCTGCCGTTCTTTTCCCAAGGCGTGAACGCCCGCTATACCCCAAGACGTTCTCAAGCCCAGGAGAAGCGTAAAGGAGTCTGCCAATTTTATCGACGATCAAGGTTACATCACTTGAGTGTTCCACCAAAGACTCAAACCTTGAAAAAGCACTCTCAAGCTCCTGTTGGGCTCGGTGTCGAACACTTATATCTTCTATAAAGGTTACCACCTCAAGCAAGGTACCCGAGGGATCAAAGATGCCAGCAAAGCCAACCTCGACTTGGAAAGGCGTTCCATCCCATCGCATCAGCCGCTTTTGGAAAGTAGCACGCTCTGTCTCCCTCTTTACGACCGCAGCGAACTCATAGATACCAATTCCACTGTCGGGCAGATAGGAAAATGCCTCAAGGTCAGCTCCGACCAAAAACTCAGAAGAGATGCCTAACATC
>JAJYGI010000043.1 GCA_021790735.1 Actinomycetes bacterium
CAAGTCCGTGTCGACAAATGCTTTTGTCTTTTCTGATGAATCCGCAACGAGTACTTCAGATAGTGATATCCAAGAGGTTGCGACTCCAAAAGTAAAAGAACAGCCCACTGAGGCAATGGCGAGTCCGCCCTCTAATGAGTCGAAGCCTCTTCCTTCCGAGGTAAAGAACTCCATCTCTGACTCATCGGTACGAGTGGACGTGTCGTTGCTCGACAACCTTATGGACTTAGTAGGCGAACTTGTCCTTGCACGCAATCAGATACTCCAATACACCTCAGCCGATAGCTCTTCGACTTTGTCAGCGACGACTCAGAGGCTAAACCTTATTACTTCTGAACTTCAAGAAAACGTGATGAAGACTCGGATGCAGCCTATCGGGACGGTTCTGACCAAGTTCCCAAGAGTGGTTCGGGATCTAGCCATCTCTTGTGGCAAAAAGGTTGACTTGGAGTTTGATGGAAAAGAGACAGAGCTAGATCGTACGATCATAGAGGCTATAAAGGACCCTCTCACCCATCTGATTAGAAACTCCGTTGATCATGGAATAGAAGCTCCAGAGCAGAGAAGGTTACTGGGCAAGAGAGAAAATGGTGTGCTCAGGATTTCGGCCTATCACGAAAGTGGTTACGTCAATATAGAGATTACGGATGACGGATCTGGTATAGATCCTGAAAAGATTCGAGCAAAAGCCCTGGAAAAGGGTTTAATAACACCCGATCTGGCAGCTAGAATGACAGACAGAGAGACCGTAGCGTTAGTATTCGCTCCGGGGTTTTCGACCGCTGAAAAAGTTACGAACGTCTCGGGCCGTGGGGTCGGAATGGACGTGGTGAAAACCAATATCGAAAAGATCGGCGGGAGTATCGATGTGATATCCGTTCCTACGCGAGGAACTACGTTTAAAATCAAGATCCCGCTTACGTTAGCTATCGTGCCGGCACTCATAGTTAGCTGTTCTGGCGAACGCTACGCTATTGCTCAGACTTCACTGGTCGAGCTTATTAGGTTAGATGAGGATCAAATAACCAAATCAATTTCGGTAATAGATGGGAGAGCGGTACTGCGCCTTCGTGGAAAGTTAGTTCCACTGATTGATTTGGGCAGTCTTCTAAAGGCCCGTTCAGCAAACGACGTCCATCTGCTCGACTCTATAAACGTTGTGGTAGTCCAAGGCGAACATGGCCCCTTTGGCATATCGGTGGACGGGGTCGTCGATACGCAGGAGATAGTGGTAAAGCCCCTGAGTAAGCAGGTAAAAGACGTTGGAGTTTTTTCGGGCGCCACGATTATGGGAGACGGACGGGTTGCGCTGATACTTGATATAGGCGGAGTATCTAGTGCTGGCGCCTTGGATGGGAGTGAGTCTCACGCTGTAGGTCCTAAAGAAAACGGTCTGGAGGAGGATGGTGGACATGACTCTAAGACTTTGCTTGTTGTAAAAGCGGGAGACAACTCGAGGCTTGCAATAGCGCTTGAAAGCATCGATCGCCTTGAAGAGTTTGCCGTTGACGACGTCGAATGGGCTGGTGGCTCACCTGTCGTTCAGTATCGAGGTGCGATCATGCCTCTACTTTGGCTTTCGTCTGCATTAGGATCGATACCCTCTTCAAACGAAGGACCACCAACCTACCAAGTGGTGGTCCATAGCGTCGGTTCGAGGAGTGTTGGAGTGGTAGTCGATGCCATTTTAGACATCACTGAGGTATCGGTAAAGATCGATCCTTATACCGCTCGACTAGGTGTTCTCGGTTCTACCGTTATCGCTCAGAAGGTGACTGAGATAGTGGATCTCTCAGTAATAGTTGAGAGCTTTTTGTCGTCTTATGAAGGGATTGGCGTATGAAAAATACCGCGACCGGTGAGAGCTTGCAGTACTGCAGTTTCTACTTGGAGGACCTTTTCTTGGGGATCTCAGTGGGTACAGTCCAAGAGGTAATTCGCACTCAAGTAATGACACCCGTTCCGCTCGCCGATCAATGTGTGAGTGGCCTGGTTAATCTTAGAGGACAGATAGTTACAGCCCTCAACCTCCGACGTCAGTTTGGGTTAGACCCTACCTACCCTAAACCTCCGATGAACATCGTTATCTCGAACTCCGATGGTGCGATTTCTCTGTTGGTAGACGAGATAGGTGATGTAATCACTGTAGAACCTGAGTCATTTGAAGAAGTACCGGAGACGCTTGAGCCTTCGTACAAGGCGCTCTTAGAAGGTGTGTTCAAACTAGATGGATCTTTACTTCTTTTACTTAACTTAGAGACAGCTATCCAAGTCGGCACTTTTTCTTAAAAGTCACTCTTTGATCTGTCAGGCGCGGTAAAGATCATATTTTGTCTGGGAAAGAAGTCCTACGTATGGGTATTTCTCCGGCGACTTTTCGTTAGACGACCTAGTTATGGAGGACAAATTGGAGCAAAAACCCTTAGTCAGGGTGCTCATAGTTGATGATTCAAAGGCAGTCAGAACGATGGTTCATCGATGGCTGTTAGCGGAACCATCTATTAGGGTTGTCGGTGAAGCTGAAGATGGGTATCAAGCGATTACAGCCTCTAAGGTCTATGATCCAGATGTCATCATCCTTGACGTAGAGATGCCAGGAATATCTGGGATCGAAGCACTACGAAAGATTCGTACTCATGACCCGGATAAGACCGTGATCATGTTCTCTGCAACTACTCAAAAGGGGGCGTCAGCAACGATCGAAGCGTTGTCGATGGGAGCCTCTGACTATGTAACAAAACCAACCTCTGAGAGAGGAAGTGATAACGGAGTTGATGCAACTCGGGTCGATCTAGTTTCGAAAATCCTAGCATTGGGCTCACGGAAGAAGCGTCCGAAGTTTCCTTCACCAGTGGCTAGGTATGGGGCACCGCCTGTACCTGTACCTTTAGAGAGGTCGATCGGAAAGGACGCAAAGGTCGTAGGAGTGCGAACGTCCTTAGTGGCAAAGACAAAGGTAATCCATGGGGATCCTCAACAAAAAGATATGAAGACGTGTGATAAGGCGACCATGATGTCGCCGAGCGGCGCTTCTGGTTTGAGAAGCGCTCTTAGGCCATCAACTCTCAAGGCGGAAGCAGTCGTGATAGCCTCTTCTACGGGCGGCCCAGCGGCCCTATCTGAGGTGATACCTAAGTTGCCTTCAGACTTAAAGGTTCCTGTCTTGATTGTGCAACACATGCCCCCATTATTCGCTGAGATGTTGGCTGAACGTCTAGATGGAAGATCTCCTTTAGAGGTTAAAATTGCGGAGGAGGCTGAGCCTGTAAGGCCGGGAGTGATTTACATAGCTCCTGGTGGGAGACACCTTGAGGTAGAGCGACGAGGGGCGCATAGTACACATTGCCGTCTAAGTGACGGACCACCTGAGCAGTCTTGTCGGCCTTCGGCGAACGTACTTTTCCGGTCCGCGGCTTTAGTTTGGAAGCAACAACTCCTTGGTGTAGTGCTGACCGGGATGGGTGCTGATGGATGCGACGGATCGCGCGTGATAGTCGCAAATGGTGGAAGTGTTATCGTTCAAGATGAACCTACTTCTGTGATATGGGGAATGCCTGGTGCAGTGGCTAAAGCGGGAGTTGCAAGTGCGCAGATTCCTCTTGAACAAGTAGCTCAGGAGATCCGTCTTCGGGTGAAGAACTCAGGTCATGTTTATGACGCTTCATCGTCGGATGAGTAACGGTAGAGGCACGACGGTGTTATGACACTTAATCAAACAGACTTTGAGTATCTAGCAAAATTCGTTCTGGAACATAGTGCAATCTCGCTGGGGAGTGACAAGATGTACCTTATCGAGAGTCGTTTGGCGCCTCTTTGCAGACAGTACGGGGTAGCTAACGTAAGTGAAATTGTTGCTTCAATTCGTCAAAATCCGAGGAGTAAGTTGTCAAGCTCTATCGTGGATGCGGTTACGACAAACGAGACATACTTCTTTCGTGATGCCAAACCCTTTGACGAGTTGGCCAAGGAGACCCTTCCTCGGATCATCGCCAAAAAAGGTGCAAGATCTACGTTAAACGTCTGGAGCGCGGCCTGTTCCTCCGGCCAGGAGATCTATTCAGTTGCAATGATGCTTGAAGATAGTTTTCCTGAGCTCAAGAACTGGGATGTAAAGCTTTATGCCTCCGATATATCGAACGCTATGGTAGAGCGAACAAAGGCCGGGGTATTCAATCAGCTCGAGGTGGGTCGAGGGCTCCCAGCTGCTTTACTTATTAAACATTTCAATCGTAAGGGAGAGTCTTTTCATGTAAAAGACTACTTGAAGGGTCGTCTGCAGGTATTCCCACTGAACCTAGCATCAACTTGGCCCTCTTTACCTAGTTTCGATATTGTTTTTCTGCGCAACGTACTTATCTACTTTGACCCAGTAGTCAAGCAAGAGATTCTCCAAAAGACTGAGAGAGTACTTGCTAAAGATGGAGTTTTGTTTTTGGGTGGAAGCGAGTCAACGTTGGGTCTAAAGACAAAGCTCGTGAGGGAGATTGGTAAGTTCTGTCCCTGGTATCGGCTTCCAAGTTCTTGACAGGACCTCTCTTTGTCGGTAAAGGAGGATGCATTTTGTGCCGAAATCTAAATAGGCGTTTCCCCTTAGGAAGAGGAGCAAAATGGAGATTTTAATCACGGATGACTCAAAGGCAATGCGCATGATCGTGATGCGCCATATGCGACAAGCAGGTTTTGAAGACGCTGACTTCTTTGAGGCTGGTAATGGTATCGAAGGTTTAGAAGTGACAGAAAGTCATGATTTAGACCTGATCCTTTCGGATTGGAATATGCCGGATATGGACGGATATCAGTTTCTTATTGAACTTCGTTCAAGGGGACATGAAGTTCCATTTGGGTTTGTGACTTCGGAGAATACACCAGACATGTTATCCAAGGCTAGAACGGCGGGAGCGATGTTTTTAATCGGAAAGCCCTTTACCGTAGATATCTTTCGAGAAACACTTAGAGCTGCTGGGGTAGCGGGATGAATGAGTCTACAGAACTTGAGAGATGGTGCGACGTTATGGCAGAGGCCTTCACTGAACTTGCAGAGTCATCGCTGTTCGTTGAAGAGATCGACTTTGTCCATCTAGGGTGGCTTAACGCCAAAGATGCCCCTGGGTCGTACGTACCCTTGGTTGGTGATAGCGGAACCTTTACCTTTGGGATACAAGGTTCATGGGATGACTTTTCGAAGCTATCGCGACGTTTCCTTTTTATGGATGAGGGAGATGAGATCTCCGACGAGGAGATCGTGGACGCGATAAATGAGTTGTGTAACATTATGGCAGGGGGTGTGAAAAGGCGAATGGTAACCCACGACTCCTCATTAAAGTTAGGACTTCCCACCTTCTTTTCCGGATCTATTCACGTAACTAGTGATCAAGAGGCACGGGAAACAATAGCTGACTTCAAGACTGAAAGATTTCACTTGGTGGCAGTAAAGCAAAAAGTTAAATAGATATTTAGAGAGGTGCCAAGAGATGGGTGAGATACAGAGACTTGTTCTACCACGCCCAGATGACGTGGAGGATCTTTTGACTGCCTTATTGGGACGCAAGATTGAGGTCAAGCGAGTAAAGCCTGGCGATAAAACTCCTTTTACGGGAGGTGTTGGGATCTATCACGATTCAGACGATAACATAAGGGCTGTTATCTATGCGGAGTTAGAGACAGTAAATGGTTGTGGAGGAGCCTTGTCCATGATTCCAGTCGGTGGCGTTGAAGACGCTAACGATGAGCATGAGATCACTGCAGCAATGAGAGATAACTTTCGCGAGATCCTCAATATTATGGCTGGCCTATTCAATGACAAGCGTCAAAGGGCTGAGCACGTTAGATTCAGGGAGTTCTATCTTGCAGACTCTGAGCCACCTGAGGCTGGGAGTCTGATTCAAAAAGATGGAGATCGGCTCGATGTGACAGTTACGATTGCTGGAGGATATGGGGGAAAGGGACTAGGGGTAGTTCTTGTATAGGGGCCAAAGTTGAAGATTAATCGTGTAGTTGTGGTCGTTGAATCGTCTGCGTCCAACGTGATACACTGCGTTGACTCGATGAAAAACACGCTCGGCCTCGGTGATAAAGTGGTTGTCGTCGAACCTACCGAGAGATCTGGGGGACCTAAGAGGTTCTCGAAACGATTTGGGACGCAATCAGTACTCGTGATACAGGGAGATTTGGTGTCGTCTTTGCGGGAGTTAGCACAAGAACTCCGTCCTGCCGAGATCTGTATGGTTGAAGATTCAACCCTTGGTGCTAGGAGATGGCTTGATAACCTGTCGGATGCTCTAAATTCGCTACCTGCTAATGCAGTAGTTGCTCCTAGATCGCCATCGATATTCGGCGTCCAACGGGTCATGTTGAGTGAGGGCGTCACTTTGAAGACGAAAGGCGACCTGAACGCTTACGCTAGAAAATTTACCGAGTCACGTCGGGGCCATATATCGTCTGAAAGATACGTATCGTCGATGGTTCTCCATATGCGTACGTCACACCTGTTAGACGTACTATCGAGCATCGAGAGTTGCAACAAGCTAGTCGACCTATACCTAGCGATTGAAGAGCAGTCCTTGAAGTTTATATCTCATGACTCTCTAGTTTACTCTTTGCAAGCACGCAACGTCGATGTCGAGAGGTCACTGTCGCGTGGACTCATAGGGTATCTTCCTCTTCTGAGTGCGTGCCTTATAGTTAAAGACGAGGAGGGATTGATCGAGGATGCCATCAGATCGCTTCTTCCCATAGCTGAGGAGGTCATCGTCTATGATACCGGAAGCTCCGATAACACTTTAGAGATTGCTAGATCACTGGGTGCCAAAGTTATTGAGGGTGAATGGCGTGGAGACTTCGCTTGGGCTAGAAATCAAGCCCTATCGGCCTGCCAAGGAAAATGGATTGTTTGGATAGACGCTGATGAGGTATTTGAGTGCGACCCCATTGTTCTTCGGCGTGAACTCCTCTTCGGAGACGATGAACCCGAGGGCTACACTGTTCGAATTAAAAATGAAGTTGGTTCAGGTATGGATACGCCGATATACCACTGGGCAACGAGAATGTTTCGGCGCTCTGAGTGTTTGTGGAGCGGAGCTATTCATGAGACGATCTGGTCTCGAGTTTTAGATCGGTCTTCTTACTCAAAGCAGTGTGACTTTGCTTCTATCCATCACTTCGGGTATCTCGAATCAATTATGACCGGAAAGGGAAAAGCGGAACGCAACATAGCGGTGGCGTCGGCTTCGACAAACTTTAGGTTCATTGAGGAGAAAAAAGTTCATGAGGCAAGAAGCTACTTTCTAAAGGGGGAGCTTTCTCGTTGCCGAGAGATCGCAGATGAGGTCGTCGGCTCTGGCTCCTTAGAGTCCTTTAGAAATCTAGCGATTCGAGTCTCCTTTGAAGCGAGTTTAGGGCTGGGTGACTTTGAAAGAGCGAGTCAAATGTTAGGCGTAGCAGCCAGGTCATCTATAGGAGAGGAGTTCCAAAGCTATATGACGGCTATGTTGCACATGGGGAGAGCTCAGTGGAGCTCAGCACTTGCGTCATTAGATGAGGTCGGCTCTGGCTATCTTGATCAAGACGGATGGGAGATTGTACCCGAGCAGCTTGTGTCGAAACGTCTTGAGTGTCTGGTAGGTTTAGACCGCTACGACCAGGCTGTAGATCTCGCGTTAATGAACTTGAAAAGTGGCTCATTTGACTTTCACCTTGGTCGACTAGTGGAGTGGATGAGAAAATCGAGTGAGGCTGACTTTCGTAAAATAGCGTTGGCGCTACCCTTGGACAAACTGAATCTGGTGTTCGCACAGGTTCTTCAGCTTGAAAGAGCAGTAGCTGATGAAGTGCTTGAAGCGTTCTATGAGGTGCCTGTTCTGCGTGTCCATGTTTTAGCAACAATGGGTTTGATCTTCACGGAACTTGAGAGTGAGAGGGCACTTATATGGGGACGGAGAATCTCTGAAGCAGGTTTTGAGACTGCTCCTATAAGAGAAAGTACAGGTAACCTAGCGTTAGGATCTGTAGCAAAATAAGTATTACATGGTTGTAATTTATCTGCTATAATGTGGGTGTGGACGATGAAGCGGCAATAGCCAAGCGTTACCAACTCATCTCGGTGATATTGA
>JAJYGI010000130.1 GCA_021790735.1 Actinomycetes bacterium
CGAGGTCATGGTCAGCCGGTTCCGCCCCGACTGTTTTGAAACGTAAAGAGCCTCATCAACCTTCGACAGCAGCTTCTCAGCTTCGTCAACCCCGCTACCGTAGTACGCCAGACCGCCTAGGCTCACGGTCACCTGTAGCTCAGCTCCACCTACGTCTATCCTTGAAAGCTCCACTGAGTTTCTTATCCGTTCCCCTAGAGTTTCAACGTCTCGAACGCCGGCGCCGGGTATTAATATAACGAACTCTTCCCCACCGGTTCGAATAAGCACATCACCTTCTCTAAGGTCGGAACGGACGGTCGCAACGACTGCCTTTAGAACTCTATCGCCAGCGAGGTGCCCAAAGTTATCGTTCACTCTCTTGAAGCGATCGATATCAAAACTCAGAACGCCCAAAGGTGTTGCATTGCGGAGACTTCTAGAGAACTCTTCCAACAGACGATTTACCCCAAAGCGACGATTATAAGCCTCGGTCAAGGGGTCGATAGCCGCGAGTCTCTGAAATCGCTCATGCGTTAGCGCATTGTTCAGGGCTACTGAAGTTGCGGGTTGAAACGCTCGGAGCAACCTCAGTTCAGTTCTTGAAGGAAGCTCAGCTAGGGCCAAGACCACCGCACCTATCGCTTGACCCCCAATGTAGATCGGCACAACTAAGAGGGATCTAGGTCGAAATGTCAACAGGGATACGTCCACAAATAGGTCTTTTGGAACTACAACCTCGGTAATCTCATCTCTTACTATAGCGTCTTGAATAAACGCTAGATTGTGCAACGTAGCCACGTCAGAGAAGTTTCGAGCCTCTGCTAACTCCATTAAGCCGTCGCGAATCACAACCACTGCTCCCGCTTGGGCATGTATCTCAGCTACGAAGTGATTCAGTACCGTACTAACAAGTGCGTCGAAGTCTAGATGTTCTGTGATTGAACGATTAACCAAGTTGATCGTCTCTTCAGCTGTCCGCGCTCTTGCAAGAGACTCCAACAACCAGTTGAACGCCGAAGCAGCTTGGCCAAGCTCATCCTTCGAATCTACCTCAAGTTGACACGACTGCGCGGAGCACCTACTCCAGTCACCTGTTACCTCGGCCTCTGATAAAGCGGCTCCGACCCGAGACATTCTCTCGGCCAACCGCCTAACTCGGACTCCAACGATCGAATGTGCTAAGAAGAAGTTAAAGGCACCGACGAGTAGACCTGCGGCCACGGCACCGAGAAAGAACGCTGGTCGTAACGAGACCGTCGAGCGCACGCCAAGAACAATAGCTCCAAAGGGAAACAGCACGCCAATCAGTAGACCAAACCCAGACATCCAGATCGCTAAGTCCCAAAACACCTTACTCGTGAGCCTTGGGAGTACAGATCGGTACCGGCTAGTCTCCGATCTGTCAAGCTCTCTAGTCATGGCTACCATATCGTAACGGTCGCCTCGATGCTTGAGTGTATACAGCTATATATCTCCAACACGGTAAGCAACGATCAACGATCGCACCATCGTCACCACAAGAGTTCTCACAGAACAAGTCTGTGAGAACTCTTGTGCCCGATGTACTGCCGTTGAGTAAAGTTCGGGATCAACCTAGGCAAAACATGCCTAAAGGGCGTCTTTTATCTTAGCCCCACTATAGAAAGAGACCTGAAACACGCCAACCTTCGAAAGTACTTAAGTTAGGCGACCCCTAATCTTATCCCTCCCACGCCAGAGCTACGAGACTCTCTGAAGTTCACATTGATCTGGCGATCGGCGACTCTGAGTTCGAGACAGTGGTAAGAGCGCTCCACGTCAGATAGGTCGAGGAGGCTCCAAATGCTCGAAATATATTAGGGCTGATCGGACTACGGCCTCGGGTAGCTACCCCATCGACTAAGTACGGCGAGAGCACAGTCTCTAGGCTCAACTGAGCTTTACCGATAGCGCGGGCTTCGCTACGAAGCTGTGCAACAAGAGCAGTCATCATACAAAATACCGCACCGCCTAAAGCCACTCTTTTCGCCTTAGTGTAGCTCTCCACATAAAACACTTAAGTCTCCTTCCAACTCAAAACGCCTTGACTTTGCCACAAAGCTAGGAGTGCACCGCTACTTTCTCCTACCCATAACATCGTTTACCATATATCTCTAAGTTATCATTTAGGGCGCACGCTCTCGCCCAAGATGACCGTTAGTTCATCGTCTCTTCTACAACAGATATACAAAGACGGTAAAGTCTCTCGTGTTCTTTGAGATTTTGCTCTCTCTCGCTTCTAAAGATAACAACCGAAATCTCATCTGGTTCAGATCTAGCCAGCTCTAGCACGCTGGCAACGTCTTTCACCTTGTCGATCTGGTATACTCTAGCCTTCATAGCCTTTAGAACATCCTCGACCTGGACCTGTTGCGGGGTTCCAAAGAGTCGTTCGAACTCATCCGAATCTAGGCGATCGTGCTGAGATAGAAACGAAAAGATCGCGCCACCTTGATTATCCGTAACGAAGATAACGCCACTCTCGCATCTTCGATAGATGAGCGCAGTCACGTCATACAAAAGGGCCAAATCACCGATAAGTAGAGTAGACACACCTCCTGGGCCATGTTCTTTCCAGCTTTCTGAGGCTCCAAGAAACGTCGAGATCACGCCGTCAATTCCGTTTACACCCCGATTTGCCACCACTGTGACACTGTCGTGGCTCATATCGCCAAAGAACTCAACGTCTCGTATCGGCATAGAGGACGAAACAAACAACATATCCTTTGAAGAAAGTTGTCGAACGAGTGACCTAGCTAGATACGGTTCGCTCAACGCCGACGCCTCCATGTCTAAGTCCAAGGCGCTTTGAACGGCATGTTCCGCTCGGACCCAACTATCTAGCCAGCCAGTTCCAGAACCACTGGCATCCATAATGCGTTTCGACCACGCATCAACAGTACTTTCCAAGTCGCCGTCTAGAAGGAGGTCTGAGCTCCGATTTGGATCCACTCTGCTACCCGATGGACCTAGCTGTATAGTAACGGCTGTGCCTCCGTGGCTACGGGATGCACCCACAAGGTACTCACTTAGAACCTTTGATAGATGGGGTTCCCCGACTCTAACTACTACATCTGGAGTAGCTGAGACTTTGAATTTTTCCGACCGAAGAATTAGATCGGCTCCACGGATAAAGGTGTCCTTTTTAGACCGAGCTCCAAAGCGATGATCAACAACTACGGGCCACTTCAATCGATCTGCAAAGCGGCCCAGCGTCTCCCCTGTCACCCCTCCCCTGCCACCAGCTACGATGACACCTCGAAGAGCTGGATTCAAGTACCTCTCCACCTCTTCAAAACGACAGACACCTTTAGCCTTATGAGTCATCGAGATCGGTACGTTCTCTAACGCTAAAGAGACGATCTCTCCCTCTCCCTCCGACTGGTCGTAGAGCGGCTCGTCGAAAGGCAGATTAATATGCACTGGCGCCATGCCTACGTACTCATCTGTCGCTTTCGCATAGGCTTGGCTCGCAAGCGATACCCAAACACCCAGATCTACGACTTTTGGAACGGAAAAAAGTATCTTTTCATTGATCACATCATCGAATAGGGAGATCTGAGAGATAGTTTGAGCTGCTCCAACTCCAATGAGCTCCGGTGGACGATCTGAGGTAGCAACTATCAGCGGGACCTTTGAGTGAAACGCCTCCGTCACGCTAGGTCTAAGTTCGGTCGCCGCAGTCCCTGAGGTGGTGAGAAGTAGTGTCGGTCTGTTCGAGATCTTGGAGAGCCCCAATGCAAAAAACCCAGCCGAACGTTCATCTAGCTTTACATAGAGACGAACCTTCGACTCCCTAGCGAGTGCCACAGCGATCGGAGTTGAGCGCGATCCTGGAGAGATCACTGCGTCGCTTACACCAAGGGAGACTAGCGTCCTTACTATCGTAGAGGCAAAGGCCATATTGACACCGGTGAGAGATAAGGGGGGCTCCTTGGCGGCTTTCGACATAGTTAGTTCAAACTCCTTCTCTCACATAAAGTACTTAGAGGTAGTTAGATTTAGACAAACCCCTGCTAGCCGTTGTGTATTCCTACATGGCTTTACACAACAACCCCAGATGTGGTTGAACCTGGCTACGAATCTAATGGAGGACTTTCCCATAAGGTCCGACCTGTTATTTCTTCCCGGTCACGATCGATACTCTCAGCTAGCCCCTCTACGGGACAGATACTTAAAAGAGCTAGCCGCGTTTTTGCGAGGTTCCCATGTCATTGCGTACTCCATGGGGGCTCGACTTGCGCTTTGGTCCCTCCACAACCAAGGAATACTACACGACATCTCCTCTCTTACCCTTATAAGCGGTCATATCGGTCTGCAAAGCGACTCTGCACGCAAAGAGCGTTTCGCAAAGGACGTCTCCCTTGGACATTCACTCCTTCAGATGGACTCTAAGAGCTACAGGGAGTTCCTCCTACAATGGAACAACCAAAGCATCTTCGAGGGGCGGGAGATAAACGAGAATGAACTCCGGCTACGCGGCCATGCCTCAGCCCTTGGCGTAGGGAGTGCACTTATTGAGTACTCAACCTCTATTCAACCTGACGTCTCTTCCTATCTGGAAAGCATCTCTTTCCCGACAACGTTCATAGTTGGATCCAAAGACGTCAAGTACCAAGAGCTCGCGAACGTTGCACAGAGAGCAAATCCATCGCTTATCAGTCGAGTCGTCGTAGATGGAGTATCTCATGATGTTCTCTCAACAAAGCCACGACATGTAGAAAGTACCCTTCGATCGACGCTAAGTCATTTCTTCGACTCCACAGAAGTTACGAGCTGAACAGCACTTTTGATAGAATTACTCCAAGTGATAGAAGTAGCGAGTTATAGAGCACCATCTTCGAGGTCCCAACTAGTACAGGGATTAGGTCCCGGCCAACCTTCTTTGTTCTAACCACTTTTATTAGTCCATACGTCGGCACTGCAGTAGCAAAGGTAACTAGCACTAAGGGATACGTAAGGGCCATAAAGACTGCGATCACATAAGGAACGATCATAAGAGACTCATAAAGTAACCGAGTTCTAAGGTCTCCCATCCTCACTGCCAACGTCATCTTGTTCGAAACCCGATCCGTAGGGATGTCTCGAAGGTTATTAGCCACAAGAATCGCAGTTACTAACATACCTTCAATAGTTCCAGCTGCAATATCATTGAGTACGAACCTATTGGTTTGAACGTAAAATGTAAATACTGTCTCTACCAGACCAAAAAATACAAAGGTAAAGACCTCGCCAAAACCTAGATATCCGTAAGGTCTCTTCCCTCCCGTGTAGTACCAACCCGCCAAGACCGAGAGTACACCGACGAAGATTAGCCACCAGGAGCTCAGTATCACCAGAACCAGTCCAAACAGAGATGCAACCCCGAAGGATATAAATGCAGCGGTCTTGACCTGAGACGGAGATGCCGCCTTGGATGCTACCAACCTTCGAGGACCGCTTCGTTTTTCATCGGTGCCACGGACGCCGTCTGAGTAGTCGTTTGCGTAGTTTGTACCGATCTGCAAGAACATCGCAACACCTACAGCAAGGGTCTCCTTGAGCGGGCTGAAGCTACCGACTCCATAGGCTAAGGCGCCGCCCAGTAGCGCGGGTCCCACTGATGCTGGTAGCGTACGGGGACGCGAGCCTTCGATCCAAATCTTCGTCTTTTCAAATCTAGTCACTGTGCTAGGGTCGCTTCGGAAACTTAGAGAAGTCTGGTCGTCGCTTCTCAACATAGGCGTTGCGACCTTCTTGGGCTTCTTCGGACATATAAAACAGTAAGGTTGCATCTCCGGCAAGCTGTTGAACTCCAGCGAGTCCATCGTCAGCGGCATTAAAGGAAGCTTTAAGCATGCGGAGAGCGATCGGAGAAAGCTCCAATATCTCATGCGCCCACTTCATAGTCTCTTCCTCAAGTCTCTCAAGTGGCACGACCGTATTGACCAGACCCCACTCATACGCCTGGTAAGCGTCGTATTGACGACACAGGAACCAGATCTCCTTAGCTCGTTTTAGTCCTATGGTGCGAGCTAACAGCCCTGCACCGTATCCACCGTCAAAACTTCCAACCCGGGGTCCTGTCTGTCCAAACCTAGCGTTGTCGGCGGCTATCGTTAGATCGCACACGAGGTGAAGCACATGACCTCCACCGATAGCATACCCAGCTACCATTGCAACTACGGGCTTAGGTAGTCTGCGGATTTGAATCTGAAGATCTAATACGTTTAGCCTTCCAACTCCATGTTCTGCCACTTCATCGGCTCCGATATATCCATCGTTGCCTCGAATTCGCTGATCTCCACCTGAACAAAACGCCAAGGATCCCTCACCAGTCAAGATCACGACACCAACTGAGACGTCGTCTCTAGCTCTCGAAAAGGCGTCCTGAAGCTCAAAAAGTGTCTGAGGTCGAAAGGCGTTACGAACCTCTGGTCGACAGATCGTAACCTTTGCAACCCCGTCTCCTGAAAGTTCATATCTTATATCTTGATACTCTCCAACACTTGACCACTGGAATAAGTTAGACACCTACTACCGTCACTTTCTACTACTTCTTTCGTAAGACCGACGCTTTCGTCAAGTTCTCGTGTTGTTAAAAACACCCGAATAGGCCAAAACTACTACGTCCTCCTATAGTTTCAACTATGTGAACGAACTAGTAGCCATATTACTTCCAAGAGACGACATACTCACTTCTGCAATCAAATCTGTCTGGGAGACAGACGACGCCTTTTGCATTATCGACACGCGACTTCCAAGGTCGCAGACTCAAGCGCTCCTACGTACGCTCGCGCCAACGATGGTCATAGAAGATACCTCCCTAACGAGACACAGAGTTAAAGGCGGTCACAAGGTCGCAGATGGCGATGCGTACGTGGTTGCAACCTCTGGCACTACTGGTGCTCCTAAAGGCGTGATCCACACTTGGAGTTCACTAAAAGCATCGTCGACCGCTACTACTACAAAGATGAGAATCGACCCAAGTGCCGATGGTTGGATCTGCGCACTACCCCCTAGCCACGTCGGGGGTCTTTCGATTATAACACGCGCTCTGCTTAGCGGAACCAAAGTTTGGGTCATAGACGGCTTCGACGAACAAGCGATAAGGGCACGACAAAAGCTCGGGGCAAACCTCATTTCGGTAGTGACAGCCGCTCTTCCTAGAGTCGATCACAGGAGCTTCAAGGTGGTACTTCTTGGAGCGCAAGCGCCTCCTAAAGAACTACCAGAGAACTTTCTCGTAACCTACGGTATGACTGAGACTGGATCTGGCGTTGTCTACAACAACCATCCTCTCCCAACTGTAAAGGTAGCGTGTTCCTCTACCAACGAGGTGCTTATCGATGCACCGATGCTCGCAAGAGGTTATAGAGATGGCGATCAAATAAGATCAGATAATGGGTTTTATAGAACCGGTGATATCGGTAAGGTGGATCCAGATGGACGAGTGACTATCTACGGAAGGGCCTCCGATATGATCAACTCGGGAGGGGAAAAACTCTTTCCTTCTCCCATCGAAGACTCTATCAAAAGACACCCATCGGTAAAGGAGGTAGTTGTCTTTGGCCAACCCGATGAGAGGTGGGGGGAGGTAGTTGCTGCAGCTCTAGTGATAAAGGACAACTCGCCTGAACCGTCAAAAGATGAGCTTCGTAAGTTGGTCACAGACGAGATTGCGCCCTGGGCATATCCTAAGGAGATCTACATCGTCGACGAGATTCCAAAGACGTCGCTAGGGAAAGTTCAAAGGACGCTTCTACGCCAGAGGCTACTGACTCCCAAGTAATATGCTCAAAAATAAAGACATGGCGCACTAACTTTTGACGTTTCCTTGATCGATGTACTAAGGAGCCTCAGCAACGTACCTTTTGGGAGAGAGGTGACTGCATGTACCTCCAGTCCTTTTACAGTGAACTTTACGACGTCAACACTATCGACGCACAGCACATGACCCAGTAAACGCAAGAGCAAGACGACTGTAGCC
>JAJYGI010000027.1 GCA_021790735.1 Actinomycetes bacterium
ATGTCCGCCAGCGATGTAACCGTCGTTGATCAAAACGGTGACGTCTTGGCCGCACCAGGGTTTAACAACACGGCTTCTATGAACTCTAGTGCGACGTCTCAGTTCAACACTGAACTTGGCGCGTCGCTCACCTCGATGTTACAAAACGTTCTAGGTCCGAACCATGTGGCTGTCAAAGTGGCTGCGCAGCTTAACTTTAACCAAGCGACGACCAACTCTCAAAGTATCCAAACTACTCCAAAGGGTACTCCGGTTACGGCGCCGACCCAGAGCTCTACGACAAAGCAGACCTATACGGGAACTGGTACGGCGCCCGGAGGCGTGCTTGGCACTATCACCCAGCCCGTTACCGGTGGCAACCAGAACTCGAACTACTCACAGACTCAGACTACGAATTCATATGCTATAGGACAGGTCAACCAAACGGTCAAACAGGCTCCGGGTCAGATTCAACGGCTATCGGTTGCGGTACTCGTGGACTCGAAGGTTAAGGGAGTTTCGCTTGCATCTATCAAGTCTTTAGTGAGTGCAGCTGCTGGTTTAGTTGCTGCACGAGGAGATACGATCTCTGTTGTAAAGATGCCCTTTGCTGCACAAACTCAGGCGCTATCGTCAGCGTCGTCGAGTTCCTCCCAGTTGTCGTCACTGCTATCGCTAGCTAAGACTATTGCACTAGCCTTAGCGATACTGATTGTAGTCTTTCTCCTTCTTAGGTCTTCGAAGTCAGAGGAGCGAGAAGATCTCTTTGTACGAGAGCTAGATACAGAGCCTTTGAATCTTGCGGCGCTTAACGCCGGCCCGTCCGTCCCGGCGATCTCTATGCCAAAACACGAAGAGTTTATAGCCGAAGAGGTGTTTGACTTTATAGATCAGCAACCTGAAGACGTGGCTAAGCTGCTCCGAATTTGGATGAGCTCGAGGTCTCGATGAAAAGACAGGTCGAACTAACAGGCCCTCAAAAGGCGGCTGCTGTGCTCGTGCAACTTGGAAAGGATCTCGCGGCTCGAGTCTTAAGAGCTATGACTGAGACCGAAGCTGTCGCACTAACCCTAGAGATAGCAAACCTTCCTAGTCTTGACAAGGATCAGATATCGGAGATCATGGGCGAGTTTGTGGATTCGGTAGTTGCGGTCCAAAGCGTCGGCCAAGGTGGAGTGGATGCCGCCAGAGAGATTCTTTCTGCACGACTCTCTCCTAAAGAAGCGGATGAGATTCTCGAACAGTTTACGGGAGGAAGTGCTGGTAATCCTTTGGGTTTTCTTGCTCATGTGGAGCCGTATCAAGTTGCCTCCTTCTTACAAGATGAGCATCCTCAAACGGTGGCGGTAATTATGTCTTATATACCCTCTGACGCATCCGCGGAGATTATGGCGGCTTTGCCCGAGGAGATGAGAGCCCAGATAGCACGACGTATCGCTATGTTGGAACGGGTTGATCCAAGTGTGATTGAGACGACGGCTCAAATCCTTCAGAGAAAGTTAGCTGGAGTCTCAAAGTCTGGGCCTACCTCGGCCCGCTCGGGCCTTCAGTCTTTAGTAGAGATTTTGAACAATGTCGATCAAGGGACTGAAAAACGCATCCTATCCGATCTCGATGTGGTCGATCCGGAGTTAGCTGATAGGGTTCGCAGCCAGATGTTTGTCTTTGAGGACGTTCTCTCACTAGACGACAGGACACTTCAACGAGTTCTTCGACAGATTGCGCCTAAAGATCTAGCTGTAGCCTTGAAGGGTGTTCCAGACGGTGAGAGAGACATGGTTCTTAGGAACCTTTCCGAAAGGGCGGCTGAGGACCTTGTCGACGAGATAGACACTCTTGGACCTGTACGCCTGTCTACTGTAGAGGCAGCTCAGGCGGCCGTAGTTCGAGTCGTGCGGGAACTTGAAGCCTCAGGGGAGATAACCTTATCTCGCTCCAGCGAGGAGATGGTCAACTGATGGCTAGTTCTTGGGTAGAAGCGATTTTTGGTGACTCTGCTAGGCAAGGTTCTGTAGTCGGTTCAAAGGAACCGATCCGACTAGAGTACCTGCCCGTTGAAGAACTTGTAGCCGACCTCTCTCGAGATGTAAACCCCAAGTCCGTTGAAGAACTTGTGGCCGAACGGTTGAAAAAAGCCTATCAAAATGGGTTCGACGACGGTGTCAAAGAAGGCGGAGACCTAGCTAGAAAGGGTTTTCTGCACCTAGAAGAGGAGCTAAAGGAGCGACTTGGACAACTTGGATCAATGATCTTAGAGCTTGAATCGATGGTAGCTAGAGGCTATGAGGCAAGAGCAAGTGAGATAGCTAACTTTGCTTTTGAGATCGCCAAGAGCGTTATGCATATGGCACCAGACCTTGAAGAAAAACGACTTGAGATCGTGTTGACGGAGGCACTCCAAGAGGTTCCGGTAGGTAGAGAGGTTTCTATTCGGGTAAATCCGAAGATGCTCTCGTTTGTCGCCCAAGTTCTAAAGGGGAATGAATTTGAGAGAAGTTCTACATTGAAAGTCGTGGCAGATGCCACGGTTGAACCCGGAGGTGCGGTGGTTGAAGAGGGGCCAACGACGCTAGATCTGCAGCTAAAGACAGCAACAGATCGGATTAAGGAAGTCCTCGACGAGCTACGTGGGGTGAGAGATTGATTCCTATCCTTTGGAGGGACAGTATCTTAGATGCGGCCCGACCTAGACCAGTAGGACGAGTATGTCGTATGGTTGGACTGCATCTGGAGGTTGAAGGTGTAGATGCTGCAATAGGAGAGGCTATCTACGTGAGTCTCGAAGATCGTAAAGTCTCAGCTGAAGTTGTGGCTATTAGAGACGGTCGGCTGATCTGTATGCCCTATGGAGATTTAGACGGTGTTAGATATGGCTCAACTGCTGTCCCGATGCGTAGGCCACTTCGAATCGGAGTCGGCAAGGAACTTCTCGGGCGCGTAATCGATGCTGAGGGTACCCCTTTGGACGGTTGCGGCTCGATCGATGTGGAAGAGTTTGTGATCGCGACGCAGGCGCCACCTCCGCCTATGTCGCGACCCCTAATCGATGAGCCCTTATCGTTGGGAACGTCTGTCTTGGATACTATGGTGCCTTGCGGCAAAGGACAACGTCTAGGTATTTTTGCTGGTGCTGGAGTAGGGAAATCCTCACTTTTATCGATGATAATTAGAGGCACAGAGGCTTCTGTAAAGGTGCTTGCGCTAGTTGGCGAACGAGGTCGTGAAGTTAGAGAGTTTATCGAGAATGACCTAACTGCCCAAGGACTTTCGAGCTCGGTCGTTGTGGTGGCTACCTCTGATCAGCCTGCTTTAGTTAGAATACGAGCAGCATTAGTGGCGACGCGAATAGCCGAGTACTTTAGGGATCAGGGCAACGACGTTCTTTTGATCATGGACTCGCTTACTCGCCTGGCTATGGCTCAAAGGGAAGTTGGTTTGTCGAGTGGAGAGCCACCATCACAGAGAGGCTATCCACCGTCGGTGAACTCACTTATGGCGAGACTGCTTGAGCGCGCGGGTAGGAATGAGCATGGTTCAATAACCGCACTATACTCAGTGCTTGTCGACGGCGACGACCTAATGGATCCTGTCGCTGACTCGGCAAGATCGATTTTAGACGGTCATATCACCTTGTCGAGAGAGCGCGCACAGCTTTCTCGCTATCCAGCTGTTGAGGTGCTAGAGTCAATCTCACGCCTGGAGTCAGCGATTTTGAACTCGGACCAGATTGCTTTGGTTCGCCAGGCGCGTGTTCATCTTGCAACGTATGCAGCTTCTAAGGATTTAGTCGAGGTTGGAGCCTATCGTCCGGGGGCAAATCCAGCATTGGATAGAGCACTTGAAGTAATACCTCGACTTGAAAGAGTCTTTTGTCAAGACGTCAAGGTGACGGTGGCGTCAACTGACTCTTGGCGAATGCTTCAAAGTGCTCTTGAGGAGGTTCATTAGATGTCGAAGCGCCGATCCCTCGAAGTAATGGTAATGTTGGCGCACCTTGAGACTGAGAGGGCAAAGATAGCTTTAGCTCAAGCGCTTGGTCGTGAGCATCAAGCGAAGGTGGTACTTGATTCGATCTCAGAAACGGTTTTCCGCATAGACGTTGCCGGAGAAGTGGAAGGCATGTGCGCGAACACCGGTCGTTATGTGGACGTACTATATGGATACCGTGACCAGGTGCAAGAGAGTTTTGATTTGGCTGTTCAAGGATCTTTGGATGCCCAGTTGCACTATAAGCAGCAGGTTCAAGGGGAGAACTCTCTTCAACGAGTCATAGCAAAAAAGGCCCAAGTGCAAGAACGTAAAAGAGAACGTAAAGAAGTTGTTGACATGATCGAGACCTTTCAAGCAATCTCTGAGTCTGAGGAGATATCCCGTGTCTTCAGTTAGCACGGTTTTGAGCTCCATACAGAACTTGT
This sequence comes from Actinomycetes bacterium, assembly GCA_021790735.1. Classification (GTDB taxonomy): domain Bacteria; phylum Actinomycetota; class Acidimicrobiia; order Acidimicrobiales; family Acidimicrobiaceae; genus Ferrithrix. The sequence goes on from JAJYGI010000027.1 coordinate 4,395, forward strand.
CGCAAAGCTTCTCAGAGCTTGCACAACAAGGGGTCGCGCCCTCTACTGTGTCGCAAGGCGTTGGACAGTTTTCAAGTGTCATGGCTCAGATCCAAAGCGAGATGAGTCAGATCCTCTTTGGAGATGTTCCAAGTCAGGCAGCTGTTAACTCTACCCAGACAAGCCCTGTTAGCTCGGCCCCAACTACTAACTCCCTTGCCGCGTTGTCTTGGCCGGTTGTATCCGCGACTGGTGCCACGTCGGCGAGCCCCACCTCTCCTGTTGGCGTTTCGTCGAACTACGCTAGCCAGGCGTCGTTTGGGCAACGTGTTATAACGGATGCCGAGAAGTACCTGGGAGTTCCATACCTCTGGGGTGGGACTTCTCCAAAGACTGGGTTTGACTGTTCTGGCTTCACGCAGCATGTATTTTCTGATCTAGGTGTATCTATTCCGAGAACTGCGGCGGAGCAGAGCCAAATTGGTACCCCCGTTCAGTCGTTGTCGCAAGCACAGCCTGGAGACTTGGTATTTTATGGCTCACCCGCTTATCATGTTGGTATCTATATCGGTAACGATCAGATGATTGACGCTCCGACTGCGGGACAGACGGTTTCCATAACTAATGTAGGCAACCCAACCTCAATTGTACAGGTCCAAGCACCTAGTAATCTTGAAACGTCAGGTAATACGTCTAACTCTACAGTCGTAAATGAACCTACCTCCTTAGGGGCGACGTTTGCAGCGGCGACGAACATCTATGGTCTTCCACATGGAATGTTGCAAGCGGTGGCTCAGGTGGAGTCTAACTTCAATCCTAACGCCGTCTCGAATGCAGGCGCTCAGGGTCTTATGCAGATAATGCCACAGACGGCTAGTTCAATCGGCGTAAATCCTATGGATCCAACGCAGGCTATCTATGGAGCGGCCTACCTGCTCGCTCAAAAACTTCAAAATTTTGGTTCCGTACCTCTGGCTCTTGCAGCTTATAACGCAGGTGATGGGGCAGTTCAAAGCTATGGCGGAATACCGCCTTACCCTCAGACGCAAAATTACGTTAAATCTGTGATGTCTATCATGCAAGGGAGTTCCTGATGCCAGTATCGCCTAGTTCAAAAAGTACGACTGTATCGAGCGCAGATTCGAGCGCTTCACCAAGCAAAGGGAGAGCCACTAAGGATCCAGGCTTCAACGCCCTTCTTGAGGTAGTTGCTCAGGTGTCGGTAGTCGCTAGTCCCCAAACTTTGCACCAACCGCCACTAGAACGATTCAAGAAGCAGAGTGCATCGTCAATTTCAGTTATAAAGACAAAGCCAGAGGGTCAAGTTGCTGTAGTTAGTGCCGGATTTGAACTAACAAAGACTCCTGTGACCAAAGGACAGGCTCCCCTAACTTCTACGGCTGAGGTTAACGCAAGGATAGATGTAGCGACACCGTCTTCGAAGTCTTCATTGCCAACATCGAACGATATTTTAGTTGTTAAGAACACAACTACACCGATAGATGGTCTGCCAACTATTGCGATAGATCAAAGCGTTCCACCGAACTCAGTGACTGACTCTAAAGTCTCGCAGTCAAGTTCTGGACTTGCTCCTTTGAACGGCTCTGAAGTTGGTCGAATCAACTCGGTGACTCAAAGTTTGCAAAAAGGAAACTTTGGCCAAGATCAACCATCTAGAGCTACTTCCCAACAGAACGTGACTTCGGTCTCTTTGAAACCATCTCCAAGCACGCAAGCTACTCCTATGTCACAACCTTTTTTAGAGGCTCCACAAATTCAATCGGCAGTTTCAACTAAGGAAACCTTAAGTGGCAAAGGAGTTTCGATCCTAAGCGCCCAGACGAAGGTTCAGGTGGAGGCGGGCACTGCTAAGAGCACTGCAAAGACGGAAGCAGCTTTGTATCAGGGACAAGAAGTGGCAGCGGTTGTTTCGAACGGTCCTGTGTCTTTCTCAACTATTACAGCAGCGACGAGTTCGAACAGTAACGTCTCGGTAGGAGGAGCTAGCTATGTTTCGATAGATCAGGTTGCCAATGTGGTAGCTGCGCATATATCCGCTAACCCTTCGCTACCTTCAACTATCCATCTGAGAATTTTTCCAAGAGACCTTGGAGTTCTCAACATTCATTTGAGCGGCGTAGAAGGATCGTTATCGGTCAAGATGGATGGAACCTCTGCAGAGCTGGGTAGTCAACTCAACTCCGCTATGGGACAACTAGCCAGGGAACTACAGGCAGCTTTGGCAGTGAAGGTCTCTTTGAACCTTGGTTCTTTTGGTGCCAACGGAGACAGAACTCAAAAGGAGTCCTCCAGCGGCTCGCTTTCTGGTTCTACTCCGACACTGGGAACTACTCAGCCACAAAGACGTGCTAGCCCATCTGCACTTGGGAGTGTTCAACATGTTGTAGATATCTGGGCCTAAACACTACTTACGTACTGAATTGAATATGTTGCTACGAACAAAGGAGAGCTAAATGACACAGATACTTCCACTACCTTCAACGTTGTTTTCTACTTCGTCTACTCCGACGAGTGTTGCGGCGCCAACATCAACTACGACTGGATCAACCGGACCTTCAACCTCTTCGAGTGGTCTTGGATCTTTAACTTCGAACGACTTTTTACAGCTACTAGTTACACAGTTAACTAACCAAGATCCATCTAATCCAGTTAATCCGACTCAGATGATCGCTCAGACTGCTACCTTGACGATGGTTCAAGATCTTCAGAGCCTGCAGCAATCAGTAGCTCAGATGCAACAGGCCCAAGCACTTACCCAAGCAAGTTCGCTCATTTCCCAACAGGTTACCTACCAAGACTCATCTGGCAGTACTCAAAGCGGTCAAGTGAGTTCGGTCTCGGTAGGCTCAAGCGGTCCTTTACTCAACATAGGAGGTGCTCAAGTTCCCTTATCTTCAGTAATGCAGATCTCTTAGAAGGTGTAGCTTTTGGCTACTGAAATGACCCACAGATAACTACTACGGAAAGAAACTTCCTCTCGTCTATTTAGGACGTGGAGACTCAGACAAGGAGAGTTAATTACAGTGACAAGATCGCTTTCTTCAGCGATATCTGGTATTGATGCAAGTCAAGCTTGGCTGGACAATATCGGGAATAACATCGCTAACGTTGATACCGTCGGTTACCAGTCAACCAGCATTCAATTCGCTGATCTTTTGTATCAGCAGCAACAAAGTGCAGGTGCACCTCAAGTAGGTGTAAATGGAGGAACGAACCCAATAGAGATAGGTTCAGGTGTGAGAGTAGCCTCGACTGGTATTAACTTTACCCAGGGCACACTTTCACAGACTGGAGTTCAGACCGACCTCGCTATTCAGGGTCAAGGTTTCTTAGTGGTTCAACAGGGAGGCAATACTTTCTATACGCGTGCTGGTAATCTACAGCTAGACGCGGCAGGAGAACTCGTTACTCCTTCCGGTGCGATTGTGCAGGGTTGGGCACCGAATGCAGCTGGTGTAATCAACACCTCGGGTCCGTTGACGAACCTAACGATACCTCAAGGTCAAGCCGCTAATCCCACCGCAACCAAAAATATAAATATGGGGGGTAACTTGCCCGCGTGGAACGGCACGGGCACTGCGCCGTCGTATACGGCAACGGTGACAGCGTATGATTCCTTGGGTGGACAGATTCCCATTACAATTACTTATACTGCGTCTACGACCCCAAATACCTGGTCAGTGGTTGCAACGGCACCAAATCCAGCCGGCGGAACAGATACTTTGACTCCTTCTGGTACTACCATTTCGTTCAACGCAACGACAGGCCAGATGACTTCAACGGCGCCAATAACTTTGTCAGGCTTTACTGGATACAGCAATCTTCCTGCGGGATATACGATGAACCTTGACTTCCCTCAAGCGGGAACGCCACAGGCTGTTACTCAGTTCTCTGGAACTTCAACGATTCAAGTTACATCACAAGATGGGAACGCCTCCGGAACTCTGGACGGCTTCACCATTGGTTCTAGTGGCGAGATCGTTGGCAACTACTCAAACGGTAATACGCAATCGCTAGGGCAAATTGCCCTTGCACAGTTTGCTAACGATCAAGGACTCTCTAAGGTAGGAAACCTCTTGTATCAAGCTACATTAAACTCTGGAGCACCTCAGCTCGGTCTCGCGGGTTCTGGAGGCCTCGGTACCTTGGTGGGTGGTGCAGTAGAAACTTCAAACGTTAATCTTGGAACTCAATTAACCGATCTCATAGTTGCTCAAACTGCGTATCAAGCTAACACAAAGGTGGTTTCTACTACGTCAACTGTTCTGCAAGCACTGGTTCAAATGGCTTAACAACTTCTAAAACTTACAAACGACCCGCTTCAGATCTGTCACTATAGGGAGATCTTGAAGCGGGAGCGTCTTTTTGGTTAAGCAAATGAGCTGTTGGAGAAGAAAAATCTATCAAATGTGATGATGTCACTCAAAGTGGGAACTTAACTGCCGATAACTCATCTATAAGGATGGGTGATCATGGATGATAAAAGTTACGAGACTTTCGGGTGAGTACATAACTATAAACTCCGATCTAATCGAGAAGGTCGAAGCGACACCAGACTCGGTAGTTGCACTTACCAACGGCTCGCATTTTGTTGTGAAAGAGTCAGTTGAGGAGATCGTCGAGTTAGTCGTAGTTTTCAAGGCTCGGGTATTGAAGATGGTTTCGTCATTAGAGCGCGCTGAAGAAGAGGCCCAGCCCAACCTGCATCTGATCTCCCATCGACATGAGGAGGTCTAAGGATGGACTTTTCAACTCCCATAGGCATCGGCGTGGCGTTAGTTGCGATCTTGGTGTCGATGATAATGGACGGTGGAAACCCAGCGTCTTTAGTCGCCCCTTCGTCGATTTTGCTCGTGCTTGGTGGAACGTTCGGTGTCTCTTTAGCGGGGTATCGATTGAAAGATATCTCGATGATCATAGGTGCGATGAAGTCGGCGATACTAGCAAAGGTTGTATCTCCTGATGAAAGTATCAATGAGATGGTTCGTTTCGCGGAGATTGCCAGGAAAGAGGGAGTTTTGGCACTTGAAGCTGCGACTAAAGATATCGAAGATCCATTTTTGAAAAAGGGCATCCAGCTTGCCGTGGACGGAGTAGATAGCGAGAGGATCCGAGAGCTCTTAGATGGTGAGATCGATTCGATGAAGGCTCGCCATAGATCGGGAGCCAAGTTTTTCAAAGATATGGGTGGCTTTGCTCCGACTATTGGAATTTTGGGGACGATCATGGGATTGATCCACGTACTAGGTAATCTATCATCGCCAAACTCCCTGGGTCCGGCTATCTCCGGTGCATTTACTGCGACACTGTGGGGCGTTATGACGGCTAATGTATTTTGGCTTCCTATCGAAAACAAGTTGCATCGCGTCTCAGATATTGAGGTTAGAACGAGGTATCTGATCGTTGATGGAATACTTGCGATTCAAGCTGGTGCTAGTCCCAGACTTCTAGAGCAGCAGCTTCTAACCTACCTGGCTCCTAAGGAACGTGCTGTTGTTGAAGCTGCCCGAGAAGCCTCGAAGAAAAAGGCGGCATAGAGGTGCCGCGTCGCCGTGAAGCGGAGGGAGGGGAGGCGGAAAATACAGAACGTTGGCTTCTTACGTACTCTGACATGATAACGCTTCTACTGGCTCTGTTCATCATACTGTTTTCTATGAGTTCGATAAGTTTGAAGAAATTTGTGGAGTTCAAGACCGGACTGATTCAGAGCTTTTCAAACAGCTCTATTACTTCTATTCTCAAAGGTAATACAGGTATCTTGCAGAATAACTCTTTGATTTCTCATCCTGGAAATGTCCTAGGACCGCCGATCCCCAGTATCAACATTAGTTCATCTCCTACCCACCCAACGATTCCTAATGAATCTCAGATCGCGCAGCAAGTCTCGTCTGCGCTCGCTCAACAGGGGCTCTCTCAAGACGCCCAAGTTGTTCAGGAACGACGTGGTGTTGTGGTGAGAATCCTATCGGATCAGGCATTTTTTTCGACAGATTCAGCTTCTTTGGGTACGCAAGGAGATGAAGTTGTAGACACTATCGCCAGAGTTGTTGAGCCCCTGCCTAATCAGCTGTCGATAGAGGGTTATACGGATAATCAACCCATCGTAGGTGGTCCCTATAGTTCTAACTTCGAACTATCGGCGGTCCGAGCTGTAAATGTGCTTCTAAGATTAGACAAAGTAGACGGGATTAATCCCTCGAGGTTGTCTGCCACGGGCTACGGTGCAACAAGGCCGATAGTTCCTAACACTACCCCAGCAAACATGGCGATGAATCGCCGCGTGGACGTAGTGATTCTGAACACGGTTGCTACGACCTCGACGTCTACAACTGTACCTGTGGGAGTCAACTGAGATCAGTATGGATACGAAACTAGAACTAGGCTAAGGAAGGCGAAATGGCTAAAACGGCTAAGGATGCAAAGAAAACCCAAGATAATGGAGAGGAGAAAAAAAGTGGGAAGAAGAAGATCATCATTTTGATGGTTCCTTTAATTCTCATTGGGGCAGGAGCAGCGTACTACTTTCTGCTCGGAGCCTCGTCCTCTAAGTCAAAGTTGACGGCTGCAAAGCTGCCACCCGTGGTCTATAACTTTGGACCGGTTACGACAAATCTAAACGATGGTCATGTCGTGCAAGCTCAGATGACGTTTCAATTCAAAGGAGGTACTGTAACTACTCCATTGAGTGCACAAACTCCTGAGATTATGAACGATGTCATCGAAACATTCTCGAGTTGGTCGTATAATGCACTACTTCCAGCGTCAGGAAAGAGCGCCTTTGCGACTCAGCTGATATCGACACTCAACAAGCTCTTTGTGTCAGATCCAGGGAAGCCACAGATTCAACAGATTTACTTTACTAACTTCATCATGCAGTGACGCAATGTGACTTATTTAGATCTGCGTGGCTACTGTGTGCGTTCGACCAGAAGACTTTGCAGTTTCAAACTTGAACTACCTAAAGCACAGATAATATTTGTCGATATAGAGCTGTGGGTTCGGGCGGAGAAGAGTCAACAGGTAAACGTAAAGCGACGAAGTCGTTTGACTTTCGTCAGCCAAAGACGTTGGAGCGCACACAGGCGCGTTCGATTGAGATGTTGCTTGAGAGCTTTGCTAGACCTGCGTCTACAGTGCTGGGAGCAAATCTTAGAGTTCCATCTCGGATAGAGATATCCTCTACCTCTCAAAGGACCTGGGAGGAGGTTTTAGGTGAACTTCCAGATACTGGTTCAGTATCGTTATTTTATCTGGCTCCTTTGCCCTCTAAGATAGTTCTCTTCCTTCCCGCAGTGTTGGCGCTTCGTTTGGTCGATCTGCGCCTCGGCGGGATCGGCGATCAAGAGCCTGAGGCTCGAGTGCCAACTGACATCGAACAGACGATAATTTTGGGTGTTCTTGGAGAGGTATTGCCTCAGTTAGCGAATGCCTTCTCGCCTATCATCGAGACGCGACTGGAGAGACTAGGTACTGAACAAGCCCTACAGTTTGTTCAAGGAATTCCCTTGAATGAGATGTGCTTTTTGGTGAACTTAGATGTAGCGATCGGTGAGTTAAGTACCCAGACGATATCTATTGTCTTTCCTTTTCCAGCGCTCCGTCCAATAGTTGAAAGTCTCGGAAGTCGTGGACATGCAGTTGTAGAGAAGCAAAGTGAGGAGTTTCATAAGGGATTGGAGACACGTCTTCAGGATGTAGAGGTCGATGTAGAGGTCCTTTTCAAGCCCACCGTCCTCACCTCGGGCGAGATCGTTCAGATGGTGCCAGGAGATGTAATAAACCTTGGCCATCGAGTGTCAGATCCTTTAGATGTGATTGTAAACGACGTCCATCTCTACCGAGGACGACCTACAAAAGTAGGCAGCAGACTAGCAGTTTTAATTGTGGAGGAGTAGTCGTGGAAGATGCTATGGATGTAATGGAACAAAGTCAAGCTCGTGAGGCGCAAAGACGTTTTGGTGCGGACCGCAATCTACCGCTGTCTGTATTGAAGAACGTAGAGATGCAGGTTGCTGTAGAGCTTGGAAGGGCAAAGATGACAGTTGGAGCTCTCTTAGCTCTTGCGGCAGGAGATGTGATTGAGCTTGATCGTTCCGCAAACGCTGCCGTTGATGTGTTAGTCAATGGGACCTTGGTCGCAAAAGGCGAGGTGGTGGTTGTCGATGATGAGTTCGGTGTGCGAATAACTGAAGTCGTCGCCAAAGAAGAGATGGTGCGAAGTTCTTCGGAGGCTAGTTAGTGTCCGAACTAGCACTAGTTGCAAAGTCCCTCATCTCGCTGATGTTGGTTGTGGCAATTGTTTTAGGTCTGTCAAAAATTATTACCAAAAGTTCCAAGAGCTTTGGTGGCAAGAGCGGGCGATCTTCAGCGTCAGTTGGAGCACTCGTCGAAGGACGAACTCCGCTTGGCAAAGGTCAGACACTGTACGTTGTGAGATTTGGCGATAGACGTCTCTTGGTTGGAGTCACACAAGGAAGTATGAACACCTTGAGCGAATCTGAGGTTGAGGATCTAGATCCAACGGTCGATCTTGATGAGGTCGAAAGCATAGATCTTCGAAACGTGGAAGATCCAGAGACCATTTTGGTCTCGAAATGGGGGGAACGGAGACCCCTTTTATTTGGTAGAAGTCCGTTGAACTCATGGATGGCACTTACGGAAAGTAGAAAAATTAAGTCTACTAGAGGCTAGTTAGTCTCTTGGGGAGGATATGCCATCCATGGCACCTGCTAGTTCGTTGTTTTTAGGAGCCGCCGGCGCACTTCCGTCGGTCAATGTTAATCTGTCAGGTTCGTTTGCGAAACCTACTGAATCAGTCGTTATTATCATTGTGCTTTCGCTGCTAGCGGTCGCACCTTCGCTATTAATTATGATGACCGGATTTGTCCGATCTGTCGTAGTGCTATCTCTCACGAGAAATGCACTAGGGCTATCGGCCGTGCCTCCGAACCAAGTTTTAGCGGGATTAGCTTTATTTATATCTCTGTACGTAATGGCTCCAACTCTTTCAACTATAGACCGGGTTGCGGTAAAGCCGTATATGGCTGGAAAGATCTCTGCGGTGCAAGCCTACGATGCGGCTCAGACACCTTTGAAGGTGTGGATGTTGAAACAGACGCGGACCCCCGAGTTGGCGATGTTTACTCAAGTCACAGGGGACAAGCCACCTAAGGTCCAAGACGTATCTATGGCAGCGTTGGTTCCAGCCTTTGTTCTCTCAGAGCTCTATAGTGCCTTTGTCATTGGTTTCGTCATATTCATACCGTTCCTCATCATCGACCTTGTGGTTGCATCGGTTCTTATGTCCATGGGTATGATGATGCTTCCACCGACTCTCATATCGCTACCGTTTAAGATTTTATTATTTGTCTTAGTGGACGGATGGACTTTAGTAGTTCATACATTGTTGGTAAGCTATCGATGAGCCAGAGTTCCGTTATCCAAATTGCTGGTCAGGCTATATATTTAGCGTTTGAGCTGGCTGGTCCAGTTCTGGGAGCTGCTTTAGCCGTAGGTCTCCTCGTGTCGCTTTTCCAGACACTGACTCAGATTCAAGAGGCAACGCTGTCGTTTCTTCCTAAGCTCGCCGCAATAGCCCTTGTCTTATTTGTTACCGGACATTGGATGATTGGACAACTGATCACCTTTACTACTACCTTGTACGGTGAGATTCCAAAGTTGCTTGGTGGTGGTTAGTGGAGATCTCGCTCCAGCCAGCATTGTTGACCGGCTTTCTCTTGGTTATGGCACGCACATTTGGGTTTGTCTTTGTGGCTCAGCCGTTTGCTCTAGCTGCTATTCCAAGAGCTGTTCGTGTAGCGTTTGCTATGGCGTTGGCGATAGCCGGTGCGTCACACATGGCCAAGGTAGAGACTCTCCCCACGACGGCTTTTGGGTTGATGGGAGGCATGCTTGCACAACTAGTCGTCGGCTGGATCGTTGGCTATGTTACTAACGTATTCATTAACTTGGGATCTTCTGCTGGTTCGGCCGTTGGACTCTTTGGAGGATTCTCACCACCGCCTTCGTTGGACCCTCTTTCATTGAATCAGTCACCTGTTACAGGTCAGCTCTATGGTTTGTTGTGGATGACTATGTTCTTTATATCCGGTGCAGATACGGTAGTTGTTCAAGGACTTCTGACACTAGATGGTACAAAGGTACTTGGGTCCCCGGAACTCGGAATGGTAGTAATTGTGAAAAGTGTCTCTGTTGTAATGGGTGCATCTATTCAGATAGCGGCACCAATACTATCTGTACTTTTTCTATCTCAGGTAATCGTAGGTATATTAGTCAAGGTCTCTCCACAGCTGAACGCCTATACCTTTGTCTTTCCGTTACAGATACTACTCTCGTTAGGGTTGATGATGCTGTCCCTTGCTTTGCTCCCGGAGTTTTTGGCGTCCGCTCTTCAGTATATACTTGCAGCTGAGAGCGATCTTTTAGGACTTAGGTAACGATGGCTCGAGCGGGGAAAACGGAGAAGCCGACTCCGAAGCGTCGAAAGGATGCCAAGAAGGAAGGAAAAGTAGCACGTTCGGCCGAGATCTCGTCATGGGCTCTACTCATGGTTTTAGGCTATCTCGGACCGTACATATTTCACTACCTTACGCCGGACTTTATGAAGATGGTCTATGGATGGGAGAATCTAAACAGTTCTTCCCTTACTAAAGGCACTGCTCTGAATGCGTTGTACTATGGATTTAGAACGTTTTTGTACGGTGTTATGATCGTTGCAGGTGTGGGCTTTGTCGTTGCTTTTGTATCTACAGTTAGTCAAAGTGGAGTTACTGTAGTTTGGAAGAACGTACTTCCTAAGTTCTCTAGACTATCACCACTTGGCAATGTCAAAAAAGTGGTGTCTCCAAACTCGCTTTTTGAGTTAGGAAAGTCAATACTCAAGATCTTATTAACTGCAGGCGTTGGCTGGATGGTAATAAAGAGCCAGGTACTGTCTCTCGCTAGCGGCCAACTTTCACTCTCTGAGGCTATCACAAATACTGTAAATGGATCTCTATCGCTTGTCCGTGTTCTGTCGTTAGTTGGTCTTACTCTAGGCGTGGCTGACTTCTTTCACCAGCGTCATAGGATGATTCAAGGGCTCTATATGTCGAAGCAAGAGATCAAAGATGAGATGCGAGAGATGGACGGTGATCCGCTCATGAAGGGGCGAATCCGAAAGATGCAGCGGCAGCTGAGCAGATCTCGCATGATGGCAGCGGTCAAAGAAGCAGATGTGGTCGTGGTTAACCCCACGCACTACGCCGTAGCCATAGCGTATAAACCAGGAACGCATGGAGCTCCTGTGGTGGTTGCAAAGGGGAGCGGATACGTTGCTTTGAAGATCAAGGAGGTGGCAGAGACCGGAAGAGTGCCGATTGTAAGAGACGCTTTATTGGCTCGAACGCTACATGTGAGTTGTAAAGTCGGAGTGCAGATTCCCCCCACGTTATTTGTAGCCGTCGCAAAGCTCTTGGCGTTCGTGTACCAACTTTCTGGAATGGCCCGTTACTACGAGACAAACCATGTGACAAAACTCCTAGATCTGCCGGAGAATCTATTGGAGAAGGCTGCTGCCATGGTCTAACCTCCAATAGTGAATCGTTTCAAAGATAAACATCTATGACAGCTGTACAAGACAGGGATGTGATCAGATGCTTCTAAATCTTCCGGTGGTAGAGTGGGTCCAGTAGGACTTGTAGGCTTGAGGGCACGGAATCAACGGCGATAAAGTACTTGCGTTTAGGAAGGAAACAGCGCTAGATGCCTATCAGACGGCTCAACTCCAAACGACTCGGTATGGTAAATATGGGCTACTTCTTATGTAGTTTGAAGTTGTGTATCTCGTCGTTGTGACTTGGTAACGCCTTGCCTATAGTGAGATTCGATCTGAAGAGTAGGGTAGTCAGTCTCTGGCGAAGATGTTATAAGTGCCATATTCAAACCACGAATTTAAAATAGACTTATAGTTTTAGAAACTTTACCTCCCGCCTGCAAGCAACTCTGACTCTTGTGACTGGTCAAACTATTCCTTTGACGTAGTCGACAGAGTTCTTCCTCGGTATTCAGGGTGAGATTTTAGATGATAGCATTTGGTGGGACAGTAGGTTCTAAGTGTCACGTTGTGATCTGTGTGATATCAATCAAGCCGCAACAGACTGGTAGCGTTTCCGCCTAAGATCGCAGCCTGTTCACCTGGACCGAGACCTGGCAGGCCCATCACTCGGTCCACCGTGCGCGACGGGTCATACCAAGGAAAATCCGAGCCAAGCATGACTCTTTCTGCACCGATGTTCTTAATTAGTGTTGACATATCATGTTGTGACGGAGCGTTCGGTGCACCTTCCCATTCGATGATCTCTGATAGATCGAAGACGACCTGAGGGTAGACCCTGGCGAGTTCTTCAGCTTCTTGCCAGGCGGCTCCACCGAGATGGGCAAGAACAAGCTGTAGGTTAGGCCACTGACTGAGCACGGAGGCAAACTCGCTTGGTCTGGCAGATGCACCTCCATGATGTCCGAGCCCAGAGTGCGAGAGTACGATCAGCCCGGCGTCTGAGCATACGTCATAGATGGCGAAGAGCCGAGGATCGGAAGGTAGGTAACCTTGAGAGACTGGATGGAGCTTGATCCCTACAATCCCTTTGTTGGCGAGGTCACTAAGGTGGTTGACTAGTTCTTTCGGAGTGAGCAGCGTTGGGTCTACTGTGACCATGACTTCAATTAGGGGATCAGTCTGTCCTATCTCCGCTATCCACTTGTTTGATTCAATCATCGCCTGACCCACGGCTATATCAATTTCGAGGTTCGCTTTGAGAAGGTTCTCACCTTCGCGAGAGTACTTTGGAGAGAGGCGAGCCTTGGCCTCTGCTCTGGCCAAGGCCGTATCAAAGAGGTGTACTACGACTGCACGATCGAATCCACCTGTCTTGTACGTGTTAGAGAGTTCTTCTAAGTCTCCGCTGACCGTTGAGAATTCGACGTTTGGGTCTTCTCCATACTCCCAGATTACGTAGCTGTCTTTGGCATTGCTGCCGCTCTCTTTGCTTTCATATAGGTGAACATGTATATCGATCAGAGGAGAGTTTGAGTGTGGTGCTTTAGATAACTGAGATGAAAGAGTCAAGCGAACTCCCGATCGTCCATGGCTTCTCCATCAATGTTTTCGGAGAGAACGCGTGGGAGTCCTAGCAAGGTCTCCTTGATTTTTGTCGACTTGATAATCCGGGTTGAAAGCATGGAACCTATATAGATGAACGAGGCTGTCAACCAAGCTTCAACTGCTGGAATCCCTACGTTCGTCTTGCCGAATCCAGGAGTACCCGGTACAAGCCCGCCAGTGATCGCACCTACTACAACGCCCGCCAGAATTGCCAGGATGCCGGCGATGTTTCCAGCCGAAGCGTTCTCCCAGGAGATTACCGCCCGAGGCATGCCGTCTTCTCCGGCGGGTCGAATGCAGCCAGAGAGTTTTTCTAGTAGGAATACATCGAGAGCCATTACGATTGTTGTGCTAGGAAGAAAAATGGCGCAGATCCCAGCAACTATAAAAAAGTTATTTTGAACCGAGTTCGATCGTTCCATAAAGACCGCTATGCCCAGTCCTAAGATGCCGAGCAAGATGACGGTCTCCACTCGACGTCTACCTCTAAGGAAGTTCTGAACCGCATTGACTGCCTCGTAAAGGTTAGCGTCGTTTAGCGCCACGAGATTAATGGTAAATACCACCGCAGCCAGAGCTGTAAGTCCAAAGAGGGAGAATTGGGTGAAGTAATGCAGGGTAGCCCCCAAGGTGGTAGCGCCCGACAACTCTGCCATGAGATATCCAGCAACAGGGAAAACCAGCATTCCGAGTCCGTATCCGAACGTTAGCGAGATCACGTTATGCCCTCTGTCGCTTCGAGCGTATCGAAAGATATCGGGTTCATTTCCGAACATCGCAACGCCGATTAGGAACTCGGCGGTGAAGAGAATACCTTGCGTTGCCGTGACGTGTGGTGCTGTAAATAGATGAGGCCCTGATGTTGATGCAAAGGCCTTGATGATGGTGTAGATTCCCCAGGCAAGCAGGATGGGAGCTGCCACAAAGCGGGCATACGCAGATACGCTGCGAAATCCAAGCAAATTGTTAGCGATCATCGCTAGGGCAAATAGACCAGAGAACAACTCAAGGTGAGTGAGTCCAAATAGGCCGTTGAATACGAGAGAGAGAAACACTGCCTGGAATCCATACCAGCCCATGCCGGTTACGATTAATAGAGCAGAGGCGAGTGCACTACCGGACTTTCCAAGGATGCCTCTTGCTAAAATCGAGTGAGGCTGTCCAGTCTCAGTTCCTACATTGGCTGCTAGCATTCCATATCCCACCATCGCAGTTGCGGCGATGAGGCACGCCCATAGGATGCTAGTTAACGACATGCCGGCGGAACGTGCCAAGTAACCGATGTACATAGAGGAGACGCTAGCCTGAAATGTAACCCATAGAAGAGACATCTTGAAAGGACTGTCGCGGTTGCCCAAAGGTACGATTGTCTCGAGCGGATCCGAAGACTCAAGTAGTTCTAGAAACTCTCCTGGCCCGTGTTCGCTTTGATCGGCGCTCATTCAGATCCTTTATAAGTGGACACTACTCGTCTCCTTCTGATCGGTACTACACAGCGATTGATGTTTACATACTGGCTGTGGGGGATGTCTCAAAGATTGCAGTGTTGTGAATGGTGAGTGAACTATAGTGCCGGTACTGGGGTCCTCTTAATTTTCTGGGACTCTGGCTCAGATCGGAGTAGTTACAGCGAAGCGACTTAGGAGACGTGGTTCCCTTTAAGCGAGTCAGAATGCCAGATGTCGCTGTCGCACAGGTGACCGAGAAACTCGATAATCGTATGGGCTCCCAGATAGGCTGTAATGCCTGTCCCGACATCAAGCATAGGGTTCACCTCGACTAGATCAAATCCGACGATGCGAGCCTGCTCGGTTAGTGCGATTAGTGTCTCTCGAAGCTCACTGTAGGTAAGCCCGTCAGGTTCAGCGGAGACGCAACCCGGAACCAGGGAAAGGTCGAGTACATCGACGTCAAGACTCACGTAGCAGTCGGCACCGCGCGGAATGGACCGGGCTACGGCCTCAGGACCGATCTGACGGAACTTTGCCATCGTTACGACTTGGTTTCCGTCCTCAGTCGTATCACGCCACATTTCCTCGGTGTTGCGTAAGCTGCGGATGCCGACCTGAACTAGACATTTTACTTGTCTCAAGTGGGCAATATGACGAAAGGCGTGCTGGTTTGTCATTGAAGTCCCGTGGACAAAGGGCATGTAATCAAGGTGAGCGTCGAAGTGCATGACGTACAGCGGGCGCTCGTATGCTCGCACCACTGGATAAGAGATCGCATGATCGCCACCTAGAACTATCGGCACGGCGCCTTTGGCAAGCACTCGGGCAGTTAGCGCGGTGATGTTATCGAACGACGAGATAATGTTCGTGTTGACGATGTCAGCGTCGCCCAAATCGGCTATAAGGCCGTCGCGCATCTCCCGCTTTAGGTAGGAACGATTGCGGTTGGGATCAAAGTACCCTGGCTCTGAGGATACGAAACGCAAAGAGTGTTCTCGCAGTGCTCTCGGGCCAAAGCGGGAACCAGGCATAAAGGGTGAGCCTTCGTCAGTTGGGGCACCGAAGACTGCGATCTCTGCGTTAAAGTCCTCTCCTGGGTTAATCACCTTAGACCGAAGGAAGCTCGGAATACCGACAAAGGGGAGATTAACGCGACCGGACTCACCGCTCATCGGCTTTTCCCGGATGCAGCGCAATATTTAAAGGTTCTATGGTATTCGAAACGGCGGAGCATCGGAGTCAAAATGGCGCCATACTACTCAAAGACGATATTGATAAGTTTGTCGAGCTAGGTGCTCTAAGGAGTTCGTTTGCGAAATGCTTAAACAGACTATCCGAAGACTCAAGTAGTTCTAGAAACTCTCCTGGCCCGTGTTCGCTTTGATCGGTGCTCATTCAGATCCTTTATAAGTGGACACTACTCGTCTCCTTCTGATCGGTACTACACAGTGATTTATGGTTTTATGTGTACATACTGGCTGTGGGGGATGTCTCAAAGATTGTAGTACCGTGAAGAGTGTGTAAATGTTGTGCGGTTTTGCCTAGATCCTTAGCTTTACCGCCTTTTTAGCTTTTGTGCTTGTCCTCCCTTTACTTAGGTAGCGAAAAAGCAGTTCATCTCGATTCAGGTAGAGCACAAAGTTGGCGACGGAACTGGCGTGCAGGACTGAAGTACTAGCGCAACTTTCGACTCTAAGGGATGGAGCCTTAGCCAAGTACAGTTCTACATCTGATCCATTTTTTTTGTATGCGTGTTATAGGATCTTCCACGAAGGTCACTAACCACCAAGCTCTCAGTAGATCTCTAGTCGTGGACATGTGGGAGTTGATGCGACTATTGGGTATGAGTCTTCTTGTCCCTACCTGCATCAGAAATAGTGGTCCGGCTCTGTGAGGGGAGCCTCCCTGAGTGTTCGAAAGGATCTACCATATCGTTGTTGGCCAAGGGGTTGTATTGTTTTGAACCGTTTTCATACAGCATGTGTTGCTGCGGTCCTCGGAGACTGAAACGATACACTGGACAGACCAAGTGCAATTGAAGTTCCTATCGAGATGATCGGCACAAAGATGACATGGAAATCGATTGGTAAAGGCATCAGACTTGCCCTAGACAGAGACCTTTTTTGCTCTATGCTTGCCGAGTTTATAGGTACTACGTTGCTGATAGGCGTGGGGCTATCGTTCGTGATACTTGATTTCGGGTTATCGTCGCCGATTAGAAACTTTATTCCAAGTTCGAGCGAAAGACGTTTGCTGACTGGATTTATGTTTGGATCGGTTGGGGCTTTGATAGCACTTTCTCCGGTAGGGCGGATTAGCGGAGCGCACATTAATCCCGTAGTTACCTTGGCGTTCTTCGTTCGAGGAAAGATCTCTTCCTTGACTGCAGTTGCCTTTGTCTGTTCACAGCTGTTTGGCGCTCTTGTGGGTTCTTTGGCTCTTATGTTTTGGGGACGGCTAGGTCAAAGCATTGACTTTGGAGCGACGATTCCAGGCTATGGAGCATGGGCGGCGGTATTAGGGGAAACAGCGACCACGTTTTGTCTAATCTTCTTCCTCTTTAGCGTCCTATCAATAAGACGAATTCGATCGTTTGCCCCTTTCATTTTTCCACCTCTATATGCAACTATGGTGTGGATCGAGGCACCGATCTCTGGTACGAGCACCAATCCTGCTAGGAGTTTTGGCCCAGCTGTAGTATCGGGAACCTGGACCGACTTTTGGGTCTATTTGATTGGCCCTCTGATAGGCACGCTTTTAGCTCTGGCAATGTTCAGACTTTCACTCCTGAAAAGACTTGAGCTGGAGGTAGCAAAGATCCATCACTTCTCTGAAAAGTAGAAAAAGTGGATAAGTTGGGCATTGTCCGATATTAAACTTTTGCCGCTATACGTTCACCCCGGTGTTAGCGCATGACTAGAGGTCAGTGGTGACTAAACCCTCTATCCCTATTGTATTAGTTTGCGATGTTGTCCATCGTGACTTTGCTTCGGCTAACTTTTGTGTGTAAATCCTGAAACGAGTGCAGAGAACCCTAGCTAGAAAACCGCGATGAATCTGGTGGAGAAAGAGCTGAGTATGGTTCGCCTGCAGGGTTAAGATTAGTTACCGAATAACTTTGCCAGTGCTATTGCGTTGTAGCGGTATCGGTTAGGAGGTGACGGTAACAATAATTTAGGTGATTTTTTAACTCTGTTTTCCAAGGGAGAGGAAAAAGTAAAGTGACCTTGCAATAGTTCCGAAGAAAAGATGCCAGGACGGCACGGCACTAGCCAGTGGACGGCTTTCTACTTCGGAAAGTGATATGCCAAGGTTTAACAGGGCTACGTTATTAGTTCCATTGGGTGTTGTGCTCATAGTCGTCATGTTGGTAGTTCCGCTTCCTACTATGGTGCTCGACGTTGCAATCACATTGAACATTACCTTTGCGATGATTGTATTGACCGTAGCTTTACGAGTCAAAGATCCTTTAGAGTTTTCAGCGTTTCCGTCCGTACTACTCCTAGCAACCATGTTTAGACTCGCTCTAAATGTAAGTGCTACTCGTCTCGTACTGCTACATGGTTATGCAGGTAGTGTAATTTCGAGTTTTGGCCACTTCGTAGTTGGTGGTTCTGTAGTTGTCGGACTTGTGGTCTTTCTGATCCTTTTCATTATCCAGTTTGTTGTGATAACCAATGGTGCTGGTCGGGTGGCTGAGGTTGGCGCTCGCTTTACGTTAGATGCGATGCCCGGTAAGCAGATGGCGATTGATGCAGACCTCAATGCAGGGCATATCGATGAAATGGAAGCTAGGCGACGACGAGAACACATAGCCCGAGAAGCTGATTTTTATGGTGCAATGGACGGAGCGTCAAAATTTGTAAAAGGTGATTCCGTCGCAGCTGTGGTTATTACTTTGATCAACCTCCTAGGTGGGTTCATAGTCGGTGTTCTTCAAGACCATCTTCCGATCACACAGGCGATCGATACTTACTCTTTGCTATCCGTAGGTGACGGACTTGTCTCGCAGATTCCAGCACTCTTGATGTCATTATCTACGGGTCTTGTAGTTACCAGGACGTCAAATCAAGCTGACTTTGGACTGGATCTAATTTCACAGCTCGCCAAACAGGGCAAGGCCCTAGAGCTTGGGGGTGGAGTAGTTGCCTTTCTTGGTCTCCTACCGGGCCTCCCGAAACTTCCCTTCATTTTAGTGGGGCTTGGTATGTTTGCACTTGGACGTCGAGTGTCCGCAAAACATAACTTAGTAGAAGAGTCCCAGGATTCAACTAGCTCCGACGTCACGATTATACCATCAACGCAAGAGACGCGCGTAGGAGACTCGACGATCGAAGCTATCGAGTTGGATCTAGCGTTGGACCTGTTAGACATAGTTGATCCTCTCTCTGGAGGAGATCTTTTAGAGCGAATCAAAGGTCTGCGTAAAAAGCTAACTACAGAACTTGGTATTACACTTCCTCCAGTTCGGACAAGGGACAACTTATCTCTTTCCCCAGGGGAGTATGTAATCAAGATCTATGAAGTAGAGGTTGCACGAGGTTCGGCACCCACTGGTCGAGTCTTGGCGATAGGTGATAACCTTACTTCTCTTCCTGGTGAATCGACTGTTGAGCCTGTATTCCAAATACCTGCAAAGTGGATTCCTTTAAGTGCGAAAGCGCAGGCGAGTGCTATCGGTGCAACAGTTGTCGATCGAGTCTCGGTGCTGATTACGCATCTAGCTGAAGTAGTTAGAACCCATGCGGCGGAGCTCGTTACAAGACAGCAGGTGAAGGAGCTTTTAGATGACCTCAAACTTAGCGCTCCAGTCGTCGTAGACGAAATGGCACAGTCTCAGATCGGTCTAGGAGATGTGCAAAGAGTCATTAAGGACCTCCTGGAAGAGGGAGTTTCCATACGGAATTTGGCAGCGATTTTGGAAGCGATCATCGATAGATCTAAAGTATCGAGAGAGCCGGATCAGCTGATGGATGCTGCAAGAGCTGCGTTAGGCTCACAGTTGACTCTGCCTTACGTAGTGAACAACTCCCTTGCATCAATAGAGGTGGAGGGTTTAAGCGAACAGTACTTATACGGTTCGCTCCATGCGGTAGATGGTCGAGCTGTACTTGTTGTCACACCCGAAGAGGCGTCAGGGCTTGTGCGTCAGATCGAAGAACTAAATGAAAATGCGGCGAGGCAAGGATTTGATGCGGTTCTATTGACAACCTTTCGGCTGAGGACTCCACTTCGACGACTTTTGGTCTCGCTTGGATGTCCTTTACCGGTATTGGCAAATCGAGATGTTCCAAATAACGTTCGAGTAGTAAGAGTAGGGGTGGTTAGCGTTGACGCAGCAGTTAAGGTTTGACGGTGCTACAGTGCAAGAGGCGATAGTAAAGGCTAACAAGATTTGTGGTTCCGGTGCAAAGGTGGTTTTCGCTCAACGTATAAAGTCCAAGCGAGGATTTGGACTTTGGACGAAGATGAAGTACGAGATCGTTGTGGAGCCTGACGTCACCTCTCATGCTGGTGAGGTCGTAGACACAAAGACTTTTGCAGACGAACTCAGAGCTGCAATTTCAAGTGAAGTCTATGTCAACAGCTCAAGTGCACAAGAGCGATTTCGGGTAAGACCGAACGCGGGCTCTTTACGCAAATATAGACGCTACTCCGAAGAGGCACTACAAGAAGAGTCAGCCTCTACGATCGAGGAGAAGTTAGGTGCTCTTGAGCCTCAAGAGATCCTTGAAGAGCCATCTCAGTTGGGTCCAATGATCTACAGAAGAAATGGATCGCGAGGATACCTTGAAAACTATGAAAAGCCTACTTGGGCTGTAAGGGCAACCGATATAGAGGAATTCACTTTAGATTGCTCTAATGAACAAAGTGGATCGCTTTGTGAGCCATGGCGGTCTACGATCGAGAGTCGTGTTGGGGCCTCGATCATTGACCTTACAAATGGCAGAGTTGCGCAGAGTGTACCCTTAGATATCGACGACAAGGATGATGCAGTTGACGAAGAGGTCGTAAATCATGTTATAGCCTTACGAAGTCTCCACGAACTACCGTACGTCTGCGATGGAACGTTGGTGCTATTGACCTCTTGTGGGGACGGAAATGCTCATAGATCCGTCAGCGAAGTTGGGAGAAGATTCAATGTTAGAGAAGATCGGAGAGTATTTCTTCAAGGCCCCTTTGACTCAACTATGCCGGAAGATCCAAAGGAGATACTATCTTCTCTGAAGATTGGGGAGTCGGTCTTGGTCATGGCTTCTAGATCTGCTGTGTCTGAGTTCAAAAAGGTATTTCCTGAAGACCGACTTATGGTCGTGGTAGAGATTGATGCCTGTCAAACGCTATCTTCTGCTATGAGTCAGTTAGCGGCGCTAGGCAAGGTCGACGCCATCTCAGTGGTGAATGCTCATGCCTCTCCAGCTCCACATGGTATCGTATCACTTGGACTCCCAATAGTTGCACTTAATGGTCGTACTTCGTCAGTTTCTCAATGGCTGAACCTATTGCTTTCTAGGAGAGATGGACTTGTCAGGTAGGGTAAAGATTACTATCTTGATGGCGCTAGTTTGTATAGTGCCATCTGTGGTTGAGTTTTCTAAAGGTTATCTTGTCTTGAGCGACCTGCTTTTTCACTTCCTAATAGCGCTATTATTCTCGGTGGTATCGATGAGCTTTTTGTCCACCGTTGTCGCCATATTTAATGTGCAAAATATTGAACGACTTAGACGAAGACATCTTAGTGAACTTGATGCTTCAACTACCATCGGCGGTGTTGTGGAGGGAGGTACGCGAGAACTTCCGGAAATAACGACCTGACCTTTGATGTGAGCTTGTATTCGGAAGAAGATACTGTATTCCTCGCCTATTTTGACAGATGTGCGAGTATATTCGGACATCGATAGCAGTTATATTAGGATTGGCGTTGCTTTGAAGTACCTTATTCCTTTGGTAGGATTTTCGGTGTATCTGTCAGTTTTGGGGAGCATAGCCAGAACTTTGGTTATTCCCAGGGGGAAAATCCGAGGATTGAGGAGACTCTCTGATGTCTTGGTGGAGTACCTCTACAGATTAATACTTCTACCGATAAAGCACTATGAACAGAGAGACTCCTTTAGAGCTAGTCAACCCGCTGTTGTCATATTTACAAACCTAATAATATGGATGGTCTTACTACTGTTTTCTTTGACCCTCATGATCTATCCAGCCGTCACCGATGTTAAACAGGCTGTGAGAGAGGCGGGCGCCTCTCTTTTAACTCTGGGCTTTACGTCAACTCCAAATGCTTGGGCAACTACGGTTGATTTTATCGGTGGTTTTACAGGGCTTACTATTGTGGCTCTCCAAATCTCGTACCTTCCTACTCTTTACGCTGCTTTTGCCCGTCGAGAGACGGAAGTGTCTCTCCTTACTGCTCGAGCTGGTCAACCACCGTGGGGGCCGGAGATGTTGGCTAGGACGCGAGTAGGAATAGTGAATATGAGAGACTCGTCAAAGGAACTGGCAGACTACTACCACACGTGGGAGAGATGGGCTGCTGATGTAGAAGAGTCACACTCGACCTACCCAATACTTTTGCGTTTTAGATCTCCGAACCCGTACTCCTCGTGGCTAGTTGCACTTTTAGCTGTGATGGATTCAGCGGCACTTTTTCTTTCTTTGTCTCCGACGGATGCACCGGTCGAAGCCCGTCTATGCCTTCGGATGGGATTCTCTGCTCTTCGCTCAATTGGGAGAACGTTGAGAATTGCCTTCGATGAGGATCCGTCTCCCACCGATGCGATAAACCTATCATTTGAAGACTTCAAAGTTGGAATAGCACGAATAACAGAAGTTGACTTTCCTGTTGAAAGAGGTATTGAACAGGCTTGGAGAGAGTTTAAAGGATGGAGAGTAAACTATGAATCTTTGGCCTATGCTCTCACAAAAGAGATAGATGCGGTCCCAGCACCTTGGAGCGGCACTCGAAGACGAAGTGAACCGATTATCGAGACGATACGAGTAATAAATAGAACGCCTGATAACCCAAGCGGTAACTAGTGTGCTTGTATTTATGTAGGCTAATCGGTAGCTTGCCGGTAGATGACCTTGGGGGTAGACCGTAGATGAGAGAAGGATCCTCTGCTCGAGTTTCATCAAGCAGCTTTTCTGAAGCCCATGTCGCAGTTGTGGAGGCCGTTGACTACTTTTTAGATGCGCTCGGCGAAAAAAAACGGGAGTATTTGAACCAAATCTTTGATTTGCAGTACTTCCCAGATGAGCTGAATGAAGCTATGGCGACTCTTGGACTATTTGGGACGCTGATTCCCCAAAACTATGGTGGTAATGAGGCTGGCTTGTTGGCGATGGTTCTTGCGATGGAGAGGTTTGCTTCATATGGACTGGGAAATACACTTGCTCTTCTCATAACTATGGACACTTTAGCGATACTTCTCGGCGGTGGTCAACAACAAAAAGAGACTTTTTTGCCTAAGATAGCCAGTGGCCAAATAAAGACAGCATTTGCTATAACAGAGCCTGACGCAGGAACAAATACGTTTGAGCTGAAGCTCTCTGCGACTTCTCAAAGAGACGGTCAGAGCTATCTGTTGAATGGTACGAAGGCTTGGATAACGGGTGTGGATAGGGTCGACTATATATTAGTTGTCTCGAGGACGACGCCGTTGGATGAGGTCTCTGCAAGAGGACTCTCTCGGTCCTTTGGCCTAACCTTGTTCATGGTTCCAGCCCAGATAACTGGCCTTGAGAAGACGAAGATGAATACAGTAGGTGTTGAGGGATATAGTCAGTTCCAGCTGTATTTTGATAACGTTGAGATCTCTAAGGATATGGCTATAGGTGAGATTGATCAAGGAGCGGGAGTGCTGTTTTCTGCCCTTAATCCTGAAAGAATAGTAGCGGCTTCTATGTCTGTTGGATCTGTTGACTACTTTTTGAATAAGGCTGCAAACTATGCAAAAGAGAGGAAGGTTTTTGGCAACAGATCTATTGCTCACTATCAGTCTCTACAGCATCCTTTAGCTAGAGTTAGAGCCCAACAGGAAGGTGCACGTCTTATAACTTACGAAGCTGCTAAGGTATTCGATCGTCGAGAACCGGCACACGTCGTTGGATCGTACTCTAATATGGCTAAGTATCTGTCGTCGGAGGTCGCATGTGACGCGATTGATCGATCGATACAGGCACATGGGGGAATGGGATTTATCTTGGATACTGGGCTCATTCAGATGCTTGCTTCGACTCGTTTGGCCAAAACTGCTCCTATCAATAATGAAATGATTTTGAACTATATCGCTGAGACAGAACTGGATCTTCCTCGTTCTTACTGAGCAGATCGTGAGTCTAGGTTGGGTGAAAGTTGCTATGTCGAAGTACTTAGTAGTTGAAAGAGGTACCGTCTCTACGGTACTGCTGGATCGGCCAGAGAAACATAATGCGTTGAATCAAGAGATGATAGACGACCTTGTTAGAACATTGCTTGATTTGCAGGAAGATCGTGGCGTAAAAGTGGTCGTGATCGGCACCTTAGCGCATAACTTCTGCGCTGGTGGAGATCTAGAGGAGTTCTTGATGTCCCATGACGCAGGATTGGAAGATGGATATGATGCGGTGGACCCTGGAATGAGTCTCTTTAAACTAGCCTTTCATCTTAGGAAGCCCCTTATCGTTGCTACCAAGGGAGTCTGTCGAGGTGGTGGTGTTGGATTGTCTGCCTTAGGTCATATTTCCATCGCTCAAGAAGGGGCGACGTTTGCGTTGACCGAGGTTCGATTAGGACTGTTCCCCTACGGAATCTATCCATTACTTGCAAAAAATATGGGAGAAAGACGTTCATTGGAACTGGCGCTAACGGGACGAGAGTTTGACTGTTATCAAGCTGTAGAGTACGGATTGATCGACGAAGTTTCTTCAAACTCTTTTGAACGCGCAAACGAGCTAGCTGATTCAATCGCGCAAGCCAGCCTTTATTCGCTAGAAAGTGGTATAGAACTTTACAATCTCTCGATGACCCGCTATGACGAGGGTTTTTTTAGGTATGCAGGGATTTTGCGTGCGATATCCTTCAAGACGGATGCTTTGAGTGAACGGGTGAGAAAGTTCTTGCGACGTAGCAAAAGTTAGAGTTGGAATACTTCGGTTCGTCAAAGAGCTAACAAGTAGTTGTCGAAATACTCGGCCGAGTTTTCGTCTAACCTTTGGAGAGAGGTGAATCTAACGATGTCAAAAATTACAGTTGAAGTTGACCCTGTTGAAGTTGGCATGGAATCCACAAGGCTAGAGAGGATATCCACACACTTTCAACAGTATGTGGACGAAGGGAAACTCCCCGGGTTTTCAGTCTTAGTATCGAGGGCTGGAGAGGTGGTTTACGCAGACGCTAGAGGGATGAGGGATATCGCTACTTCTGCCCCGATGGAACTCGATACTATTGTTCGAATCTACTCGATGACAAAACCTTTAACTTCGGTAGCAGCGATGATTCTATATGAGCGTGGTCTGTTTGAACTTACGGATCCAGTCTATAAATTCATTCCGTCTTTTAGAGACGTTATGGTCTTTCAGCGCGGAGGCTCTCAAAGTTCTTCTTTAGTCCCAGCCCAGGAGCCGATTCGAATCTGGCATCTCTTGACTCATACCGCTGGATTGACATATGGTTTTCATTATGCGCATCCGGTCGACCAAATGTATCGCTCTGCTGGGTTCGAATGGGGAGCTCCAGAGGGGTTTGATTTAGCTCAGTGTTGTGAAGGATGGGCACGGCTACCGTTACTTTTCGAACCAGGAAGTGAGTGGAACTACTCCGTAGCCACCGATGTTTTGGGACGGGTAGTCGAGGTTGCCTCTGGCAAGACTTTAGACGTATTCCTACAAGAGGAAATCTTGGATCCGTTAGGAATGACGGATACGGGCTTTTACGTCAAGGACTCCGAGGCTTATAGAGTAGCGTCACTGTATACCAAATCTCCACACGATGGAGTTCTCCTAAGGCTTGGATCTTTAGCCGAGACTCCAAGACAGTTACCCAAGTACTTATCCGGTGGAGGAGGCCTTACTTCGACGCTTCACGACTACCATCGTTTCACTCAGATGATGCTTAATCGAGGTGAATTGAATGGTGTTCGGATCTTGGGTAGCCGAAGTGTCGATTACATGACTATTAATCATCTCCCAGACCACAAGGACTTAGAGGAGTTTGGAAGGCCAGTGTTTGCCGAGTCTTCTTACTGTGGGGTTGGTTTTGGTCTTGGGTTCGCAGTCGTTGAAGATCCTGCGGCACAAAAGGTGTTATCTACTAAAGGCGAGTACTCCTGGGGTGGTGCTGCAAGTACAGCATTTTGGATAGATCCACGTGAAAAACTAACTGTTATTTTTCTGACGCAGCTGATACCTTCGAGCACATACCCGCTTAGGAGTCAGCTAAGTCAGCTGGTCTATCAGTCCTTGATTGACTAGTTTATTTGTGTGCTTGTAGCGTTTTAATGGCACGGAGGGTAAAGAAGCTCAGATGGTTTGCTGTGCCATCTTTCGTATGGAAGGTGGCAGAGTCGATGATGCTGTGACGATCTGTCACTATAGGTAGTTAGCCTGAGATGATTAGTTTGAGAGCCACAGCTATACCAACCACAACCACCACACCTCTTAGTACTTGTGAAGGTATCTTTCTTCCTACGCGAGCACCAATCTGCGCCCCGATGATGGATGAAATGGCTATGGTGAAAACCGGACCATAAGCTATGTGAGTTATAAAGATGAACAGTACTGCCGCAGTCCCGTTTACGACGCCGGCGAGAACGTTTTTCAGCGCATTCAGCCGCTGGAGAGACTCTTCGATCCCGATGGCTAAAAGCGCTATTAGCACCACGCCTTGTGCGGCTCCAAAGTAACCACCATATATTGCGGTCAGGAAAACACCGGAGTATAGAATTCCAGCTCCGAGTCTTCCGTTTTTTCTATTAGCTACGTAAACTGAAACTTTGGGCTGGATTATCATGAGACACACCGCTGCAAGAACGAGATATGGCACTATTTGCTGGAAGGCTCCTGGAAACAGTACCAATAAAACTGCACCGATACTGCCACCGACTATCGCAACCAAAGATAGTCTTATTGATCTCCCCTTTTGCCCCTGAAGCTCCTTGCGGTATCCGTAGGCGCCACTAGCTGAACCCGGAACGAGTCCTAATGTATTTGACACGTTTGCCACCAATGGGGAGTATCCAAGTGAAAGCAGAGTAGGAAAGGTAATAAGAGTTCCAGAGCCTACGACCGTGTTAACAAAACCAGCACCCATCCCGGCAAGGGCTATAAACAGATAGTGGCTAAAGGGCATGAGCTATTCCTGATGAGAGTGGATACTTTACAGCTTTGTTCGAGATCCTGCGCTTTGGCGTTAGTCTGCAAGTAATAGTCGATGATGACTTGTCACGTGAGATGGTGACAAGATGTACTAAAGGACTAAAGAAACAGTAGTCTTTACGAGGCCCAAGAGTACGCAATGGAGCGCTCTTGAGTATTTTATGAGCTGCCCTACCTGGGAGTACTACCTCCGTCGGAGAACACGTGAGGTTACTCCAAATAGCAAAACAAAGGACTATCTCTATCACCGGAGGTTTTTGATCCGGATCCTCATGGCGTTGGATAGTTGCATTATTACCCTCTATCTTTTCCTAGTTCGAGCGTTTGGGTTTCACCGGTGAGAGGCTCACGTAACTTACATATCTGCGAATACAGTATACGATACTGACTGTTATAAGTGCTACCCGTCAAGAAGGTTGTAGACTGTTGATTAGTTTTTACGTATGAGTTTGTGTAGCGTTTCTGAGCGCTAGAGACCGCGGAAGTCTGAGCTAATGTGGACGGAAAGTGTTCAATTATCGATGACGACAGCTTAGAACTACTAAAGCTATTATCCAGATCATACTGTTAACGCAGTGTAGCTATGGAGCCGAGATTGATTTAGATCGGTACGCCGGGGCTCTTTCAAAGTGTTGTCGAGAAGTTTTGCTAGGAGGAAAGTTGTCTACGCGACCAGAGCTTTCGGGTAGTTTCGGAATGGTATCGTCCACACATTGGCTTTCGGCTGCAACTGGTATGGGTATGCTTGAACGAGGGGGAAATGCCTTTGATGCCGCCGTCGCAGCGGCACTTGTTTTGCAGGTAGTTGAACCCCATCTCAACGGACCGGGTGGCGACGTATCCGTTCTTTTCAAACCGGCTAATTCAGATAAGGTCAAGGTTCTCTGCGGGCAAGGGGTTCTGCCCGCCGCGGCTAGTATCGATTGCGTTTTAGACAAAGGTCTTTCCCAGATCCCTGGTACTGGATTACTTGCAGCATGCGTACCAGGTTCCTTCCGTGCCTGGATGGAACTTCTTCGAGACTACGGTAGCCGGTCTCTCGAAGACATAATCTCCCCAGCCATTAGCTATGCTCGAGGTGGATTTCGACTACTTGAGAGAGCGTCACTTACTATTGCA
The DNA here is from genome assembly GCA_021790735.1 of Actinomycetes bacterium. Lineage (GTDB taxonomy): Bacteria > Actinomycetota > Acidimicrobiia > Acidimicrobiales > Acidimicrobiaceae > Ferrithrix. The sequence continues at coordinate 32,481 of JAJYGI010000027.1, forward strand.
TCTTCTCGTGATCTATTTTTGAATCACTGGACTTCGTCAGCCGAGATTTATTTAGAGAAAGGTAAAGCTCCAAAAGGTGGTGTTACGTGGCGTAACCTTGTGCTAGCCGACACCTACCAACGGGTACTTGAAGAAGCAAAATCGGTGGGGTCTAATCGGGAGGCTCAAATTGATAAGGCGATAGTTACTTTTTATGAGGGCTTTATAGCTGAAGCGATTGATGGTTTTTTTGCCACAGAAGCAGCGTTCGATGACAGTGGCCGACAAAATAAAGGATTTTTGACAGGTGATGACCTTGCCTCATGGAAGACGGAAATTGAAGATCCGATATCTTCTTATTATAGAGACGCTCAGGTGTACAAGACTGGACCGTGGGGACAGGGTCCAGTCTTTTTACAGCAGCTGAAGATTCTCGAGGGGTATGATCTTGATTCTTTGGATCCAACTTCCTCGAGCTTTGTCCACCTAGTTGCTGAGGCGGCGAAGCTGTCTTTGGCGGACAGAGACTCTTTTTATGGTGATCCCAACTTTGTGGACGTACCACTTGACGCCCTTTTATCCGCAGACTATGCGGTGGAGAGGCGTAAACTTATCGGCGATATGGCATCGATGGAGTATCGTCCTGGCGCTCCAAACGGCCGCTTACCTTGGATCCCTTCGGTAGAGCTTATGCGTGGCTTAGAGGGAGGTCGTGCAATGGGATTGCCTCCAGATCCAATTAGTCGAGACACTTGCCAGCTAGACGTGACTGATCGGTTTGGAAACGTTATATCTGCGACTCCATCTGGAGGTTGGCTCCATGGTAGCCCGTGTATTCCCGGACTTGGTTTTTCGATCTCAACTAGAGCCCAAATGTGTTGGCTGGATCCAAAGTCACCTTCAGCGTTTATAGGAGGACGAAGGCCGAGAACAACTCTGAGCCCGACGATCGTTCTCAAAGATGATGGCGAGTTCATAGCGTTTGGTACCCCAGGTGGAGATCAACAAGATCAGTGGTCTCTGACATTCTTTCTGCGGTATATGCATTGGGGCGGTAATCTTCAGACTGCTATCGATCTACCTAGTTTTCATACCCAACATATGTTGTCGTCTTTCTATCCCCGAGAACTGAAAGTGGGTCGACTAGATGTGGAAAGTAGATTCTCAGAGAAAGATATCAAGAGTCTTAAAGAGATGGGACATAGCCTGCAAGTCGCTGGACCATGGTCTCTAGGACGAGTATGCGCCGTTTCGAACCGTAACGGTGAACTCAAGGCTGGCTCTGATCCTCGGCAAGACCAAGCGTACTCAGTGGGGAGATAGTTTCTTTACGGCCTCGACGCTAGTAAGGTTATATCTACAAGGTATACCAGACAGATAGTTGTTCTGGTATACCTTTTTTTCATGCGATTTAATTCGGTTGGCTGCGTCGCTTACTTCACAAAGTACCACGTCTCCGGGTTCATGTTAGCGTATGGGCTTTGGGATACGCCCTTAAGCTTGTTTGATATCTCTGACAGCTGGTAAGGGGGCGCTGGCTGATACACCACTGGTAGTTGCTGTACCATATAGTTTTGATAGGTGTTGAGTGCCGCTTGAGCCTGTGTTGTCGGAGCTGTATGAGTCTCGTTTATGAGCTGGTTTGTTTTGGGGTTAACGT
>JAJYGI010000040.1 GCA_021790735.1 Actinomycetes bacterium
TGAAGGTGTTGATGTCTTCTACCGAAAGATCATGTCCAATGAGGTACCTCTCGAACATCAAGAGATCCTGAGCGTACGCGGAGATCGTGTTTTTAGCCCTCCCTTTCGTGACGCTGACGTAGGCAAGGTAAGAGGCTGCAGACTCTGAGAGGTACTCCTTTGTTGTAGGTGGTCGCTCCACTTGAACTTGACCTACTCCTTCTTAGCTGCTTAGCGTTTCGATCTTCAAGTAATCTATCGCTGCATAGAGGGTGACGATGGTCTTCGCGTCCACTATGGTACCTTCGGCTATGAGTCGCGGAACCTGAGATAGATCAAATGAAGCAACCCTCATGAGGTGTTCTTCAGGGCTCTGAGGAGAGGTATCGGTCTTTTGAAGACCAAGTGCTAGATAGATCTCTGTCTGTTCATCGCAGATACCGGGTGAGTTAAAAAATGAACCTAGGTGAACTATTTGGGATGCCGCAAATCCCATCTCCTCTTGTAGCTCGCGCTCTGCTGTGACTATCGGAGGTTCGCCGACAACGTCACGCTTTCCGGCGCAGACCTCGAAGATCTCCTTCCCGATTGGTGCTCTGAACTGCCAAAGAGCATATGCGATGTACCCATCATCTACTGGAAGGACCGTAACGGCTCCTGGATGAGCAATGTATTCGCGCTCAATAACTGTCTGATCCTCGGTCTCGTACCTTGCCTTGACGACCTTTATAAACTTACCGTTGAAGACATCCTCTTGTGATACTTTGTGGAACATCCCTAAACGCCCACTACTCCGCCACAGCCATAGCATCTTGTCCGTTTCTATGTGTCTGATCCGCTTTGATCGAAGGAGAGCCAGCGGCAGCTCTCGTGTCTGTGGTGCTACATCGGGAGTGGTTCCGCTTGACAGACTGTTCGATTAACCCTCTAAAGAGCGGATGCGGACGATCAGGCCTAGATTTGAACTCAGGATGTGCTTGTGTACCAATCCAAAATGGATGATTAGCCAACTCAATGAACTCCACTAAACGTCCGTCGGGCGAAAGGCCTGAGACTATAAGTCCCGCATCAGCGAGTTTGGAGCGGTACCGCGGATTTACTTCAAAACGATGGCGATGGCGCTCTTCGACGACTTCAGTCCCGTAGTACTTGGCCGTCTTTGAGGTCGGATCTAGTTTTGCTACATAAGTCCCGAGCCTCATTGTGCCCCCAAGGTTCTCAACTATACGCTGATCCTCCATGAGGTCGATCACTGGGTATGGAGTGTGTTGATTGAACTCCCGTGAGTGTGCTCCCTCTAGGTCGCAGACGTTACGAGCATAGTCGATGACCATTGCCTGAAGTCCGAGGCAGATCCCTAAGCAGGGGATACCATGTTCCCTCGCATAAGAAGCGGCGGTTATCTTTCCATCGATACCGCGTGGGCCAAACCCCCCTGGTATCACCAAACCATCTAGACTCTCAAGACGCTCTTCAGCTAGTAGTGGGGTAACGGTCTCTGCAGAGATCCACTCAATCTCTACGTTTACTCCTTCATGAAGACCACCGTGTTTTAGAGCTTCTACTACAGACAGATACGCGTCGGCTAAGTTCACGTATTTACCAATGATCCCGATCTTCACAGTATCTTCAAGATTGTTGGCCTGTTCAGCCATGCGATTCCACGAGGTAAGGTCCAAGGGGAACTCCTCTGTGTTGAACCGAAGCAACGAGCACACATAGTCGTCTAAACCTTCTTCATGAAGGAGTCGCGGAACTTCGTAGAGGTTAGATACATCTATCGCAGAGATCACTGCTTCCTCTGACACATCGCAGAGCATCGAAATCTTCTGTTTCACACTATCTGATATGGGTGTAGAGGATCTACAAACAATTACATCCGGTTGGATTCCTCGAGACCTCAACTCTGTTACGGAGTGTTGCGTTGGTTTAGTTTTTTGCTCACCAGAGGTTCCAAGATAGGGAACGAGCGTTAAGTGCAAGTAACATACGTTGTCGCGCCCTATGTCTTTTCGAAACTGTCTTAATGCTTCAATGAAGGGAAGGATCTCAATATCTCCAACAGTTCCACCAACTTCAGTGATGACTACGTCGACGTCTTCGGTGTCAAGATCAAATACTCTTGATTTAATCTCGTCAGTCACATGAGGAATTACCTGTACTGTCTTTCCAAGGTAGTCTCCCCTCCTCTCACGCGCTATGACATTTTGATAGATCGATCCCGTTGTTACAGATGAACTTCGTCCGAGCGGAACGTCAACGAATCGTTCGTAGTGACCGAGGTCAAGATCGGTCTCAGAGCCGTCGTCAGTGACGAACACCTCCCCATGTTCGAAGGGATTCATTGTTCCTGGATCAACGTTGATATAGGGGTCGAGTTTCTGTAGGGTTACTCTCAATCCTCTAGATTTTAGTAAGCGCCCGAGGGAGGCTGCTGTAATACCTTTACCAAGGGAACTCGCTACTCCGCCGGTTACAAATATGTGCTTTGCCATATGTCTCCCAATTAACTATCAATCTTTTAATTCGCTTCTAGATACGCGTCCCTGCGCCCATTCGCAAAAGCTCGTCGGCATGCGTCTTTGCGGCGTCTGAATCTCGTTGGCCAGATAGCATCCTTGAGATCTCTTCCACTCTTGAATCATAGGCGACCAACTCTTTTACGATGGTGCGTGTTGACACCTCGCCCTGCTCTTTTTCAACGATAAAGTGCTGACTAGCGAAGGATGCTACTTGAGCAAGATGAGTCACTACAACGACTTGCTTCTCCTCGCTCAGAGCCTTCAGTGAGCGAGCAACGCGCAGTGCAGTCTCTCCACCGACACCTGCGTCGATCTCATCAAAGATTAATGTAGTAGCATCTGAGCCTAGGACTCGACATAGTGCTAACATAATTCGAGAAAGTTCTCCCCCTGAGGCTGCCTCCCCTAGAGGGCGTAGTGGTGAACCGGGATTGGTACTTAACATGGTTTGCACCGGTGAACCATCACCTCTACTTGCAATTAGGAACTCTAATTGAGTACGTGCTAGACCGAGATCAACTAGCAGGTCTTCAAGCTCTTTCTTTAGTCGCAGCGATGTAGAGGATCTAAGTATACGAACCGATTCTTCTTCTTGGGACAGTTGCCTTTGAATGCTATCTATATCCTTGTCAATATCGTTAGCTCTGACAAAAAGGTCTTGCGACTCTGAGAGCTGACGCTTATAGCTCTCACGCAGGTCTAAGAGTTCTCTTAACGATGCGCCGTACTTGCGCTTAATGCCATTCAATAGATAAAGACGTTCCTGTAGCTGTTCAATGTGTCCGTCGTCAGACTCTAACTCCATTAGTGTTTCGATTAATTCAGATTTCACATCAGTGAGTTCTATGAGGGAGTTCTGAACCCGACGGAGCACATCTACACTACTGGGAAGCTTCGTTAGAGTACGGACTAGCTGTGCTAGCTGATCTAAGATACTGTTAGAGCCATCAGAGTCTAGCTGAACTAATGCATCCCGAAGCGTTAGTCTTATCTGTTCGGAATGTGACGCAATCTCTATCTGCTCTTGGAGAGCTGAGTCTTCATCGGGATCCGATAGACCGCAACGTTCAAGTTCAGAGATGGCGGTAGCTCTTTCATCTTGGGCTTCGGTTACTTTGCTGATAAGTTCAAGTAACTCGTCTCTCTCGCGTTGAAGGTTGCTGAGTTTTGTACGAAGAAGCGTAATACTTCGAAGATCGACCTGCCCTGCTCGATCAAGCATCTTGAGTTGAAAGTTAGGGTGCTGTAGCGAAACTGCTAAGTTTTGACCGAAAATCTCTATGTGGCTTTGCATGAACTCCCGAAGCTCGGAGGTTGAGATGAGGTCGCTATCTAGATAACAGCGTGAGCGGCCAGATGCTTTAAGCTCACGTTTTATGTGATGCTGGCCGTCGTCTATGTATATCAGGGCTTCGACTAAGGTATCTCTGTTTTCCGCAACTTTAGATAGTTTTGATCCTAGTAAGAAAGACAGCCCAGAGGTTAGGAGAGTTTTACCAGCACCGGTCTCTCCAGATATCACCACAAATCCTTCGGAGAGGTCCATAGATACGTCGTCGATAACGCCGAGGTTTCTTACTCTTAGGTGCTCTAGCAAAGATCTACTCCCTAAGCCCAGTCTTGGAAGAAAGCCCGAACTTTGTCTTCAAAATGCTATGAAACTGTCTGGGTTGATACCTTACCAAACGCGCACAGATTCTGCTCCGCTCGCAGAGCATACAGTCACCGTTCTTTAGAGTTGCTACTACCCTACCGTCTACCATTACAGAAGCTTCGGGGCCGGTTGAAAGGCATAACTCGACTTTAGACGCTCCATCTAAGACTATGGCACGGTCGAAGAGCATGTGAGGTGTAATCGGCGTGAGAACTATTGCATCGAGGGAAGGGGAAAGTATTGGTCCCCGTGCGGATAGTGAATAGGCTGTTGAGCCAGTAGGTGTGGCAACTATTACACCATCTGCATCGTATCTAATGAAGGAGTCGCCGTTGATTTCAACGTCTACCCTTACAACATGCCCAGACTTTTGGCGTTCCACAACCACTTCGTTTAGTGCAAAGTAAACATCATCTGGGTGGTCTTCTCGGTCTTGCTCCTTCAGTATTATTTTGCAAGAGAGGGTCATCCTTGAGTCGATGTAGTAATCCCCAGCGTAGAACTTTGTGATCGCTTGAACAGTTTCGCTTGGATCGACTTCGGTGAGATAACCCAAGTTTCCTAGATTAACCCCAAGCACGGGTAGATTTCTCTCTAAGGACAGATCCACAGCTCTTAGCATCGTACCGTCGCCACCAAGACTAACGACTAGGTCTTCATCACCATTTAGTTTTGCGTCGGTGATCTCTTGCACTTGGATTCCCATACTCTTTAGTTCGAGTTGGGACTCTTGAAAACATGCAGTCGCCTCTGCTCGTTTTGGATGAAGTAGAAAACTAACACTAGGCACAGACACAACTTACTATCTCATTACATCAAAGTGCGCGACTCTTAGTCTCTTGGGCCCGTGAACTAGAGACGCTACGAGAGCCTTGGACGGCATGCATCGCCATTTTCCGTAAACTTCAATCAACGAGTAAGGCGGATTCAAGAGCACGTTCAATCAATAACGTTGCATCCACTTCTTCTAAAGTGAAGCGAGACGAGTACTTAAACAACGCCACGAACTCTTGGTTACCCGTGGCTCCTTTCGGACGGGCAGGCGCTATCTGGGTTAGAACCAAGGACTGTCCGTTCAAGCCATCCACTACCCGAAAGATGGCTTTACGCCATAGTTCCACCGATCTGACAACGCCTTTCCCTCGAGAGACAGAAGCCTTGTCCAACTCGAACTGTGGTTTGATTAAAACAAGTAGCAGCCCTTTGGGGAGCAGTAAAAGAGATTTGAGGGCGGCAGCAATAGAACAAAGCGAGATAAACGATACGTCGCAGACGATTAGCTCGAAGCTTGTATCACAGCTACGTGCAAAGTCACGAATGTCTGTCTGTTCTACGACAAGCATCCTAGGATCTGTGGCTATCTTCTCATGAACCTGAGAGGTGCCAACATCGACTCCTACCACGCCAAAGGCCCCGTTTCTCAAGAGACATTGGCTAAATCCGCCAGTCGAAAGACCGACATCTAGACATCTAAGGCCTCTAACTTCAACACTGAACTCATCTAAGGCTCGCTCCAACTTAAACCCTGCACGGGACACGAAACGTCGAGTCTCTAAGAGCCTTATTGCATCAGATGTTCTTACCTGCTGCGCTGCCTTTAGAGCGATAGATCCGTTAACAAGTACTTGTTTTGCGGAGATCGCTATCTGAGCTTGTTCTCGTGTTTCTACGATGCCAGCCCTAACGAGTTGCACGTCTAAGCGGCGTCTATCAGTGGTCATCTACGATTCTGGTGGATCCTCAGCTGGCTTTGTGGGTGCCTGAGTCTTGTTCGCCCGAGGTGTAGTTGATCTAGCTTTACTCTGTGGAGAACTGCTCGTCCGACGCCTTGGAGTACTAGGACTACTTTCACTTCCCGGCTTCGCTGTTGGCTCTGAGCTAGAGGAACTATCTTCGTGTCCACCTCTACTTTGTTTGCTAAGTACGGAGTCCACGACCGACTCTATAATCTTCTTCAACTCCTCTTTAGATACAAAGTCATACTCTTTGATCTGGCGGGAGACTTCAGACTTTACCGCTTCGGTTATAGTTTCAACGTTCTTCTTTGATTTAGAGGCGATCTCTTCGATTAGATCCTTTATCTGCTCTTTCTGTGCCTCGCTAGTTTTTATAAACTCCTTCAAGACCTCTTCACTCTTTTTCTGAGTCATTTTAAGAGTAGAGCTAACCACCTCATTGAGCTTCTTGAAACCGTCTTTTTGCGTACCCATTTACTTAAACGTACTCGAATCTTACCTTCGAAGGCAACTAATAGCAGGATTTTTTAGACGACTTCAGAAAAATACGTGCATCGATTACGTACTCGATTATATACAGAGTCCTCGAACTTGACTCGACTACGCCCTTACTCCTCATAAGCCAGCGTACTTTTTTTGTAGTTTTCAGAGCGCAGGTGTCATAAAAGAACTGGGGACTAATTGTTAGTCCCCAGTTCTTTCCGTTAACCTCTTGCTGTTATTCGTCTAGGAGGCGAATCCTTTTGCAACCAACGCTAGGTTTGGGATTCCAAGGCCTGTTGCAGGGTTGTATATGGTACCAGGAGTTCCTGCATAGAACAGGTTTCCATTTGTGAAGTTTGCTCCCGGAGCAACCGTCGTGGAGCCCGTAGAGCTATACTGCGACGAACCGTATACGGTGTCTGAGCTTAGGGGAGTTAGAGCAGTACCAGGATGCATGGCGGCCATCTGATAGATTGCAGGATTCCAGAAGCCAACTCTATGGCCTAGGAAGCTTGCGATTACAGCCGAGGCACCATTTAGCTGAGGCGCTGAGAAGCTGGTTCCACCAAACTCCACCACCGAAGATCCGTAGACGGACTGGAACTGAGGATCATAGACAGCGTATCCAGTCTGAGGATCTGCGTTAACCGATAGATCGGGAACAGCCCTCATTCCTGGACTCATACCTTGAGCCAGTGCTGGATTAGAGTTGAATTGGAACGCTGTAGGTAGATTCAACCCATCTATGATCTGATAGTTAGTTGACGTCAAGTACTGGTAGTCGTTGTAGATAGAGTAGTTCAGCTTCTGTTGGTAAGAAGGCATGCTAAACATGGACGAATAACCGCCACCCGAACCAACAACGAGGCTCGTTGCAGCAGACGCCTCAGAAGGGAAGCCAAGAGCTTGATACATAGGCCATAGATAACCCCAGTTCCATGCCATCTCTTGTGGAACCGTAACGGTCTCTGTCCCAGTACCATTTGCATTTGCATACGTCTGCGTACTTGCCAACGTTGTACCACCGGCAGCAGTAACATATGGGCTGTCTGCTGGATTGTCCACAGAGAGGTTGGTGGTACCAATATCTCTTGAGGCACTATAGGCCGCTGAGTCTCCCGAAGATACAAACGTTGACTGTCCTTGAGCTGCAGCTTCGAGGTAGGCTTCGTTGAACGCCGCCGCATATCCAGAG
>JAJYGI010000030.1 GCA_021790735.1 Actinomycetes bacterium
CAAGAAACCTGAACTTCAAGGAGTTGCAAATGAGATCTTTCAAGGGTTAACTGAGTCCTACTCAGTGGCCTACGATGAGACGCAGTCGATCGGTAAGAGGTATCGACGCCAAGACGAGATCGGCACGCCATTCTGCGTCACAGTGGACTTTCAGACGCTAGAGGATCGTGCCGTTACAGTTAGGAGTAGAGACTCTACCGCGCAAGAACGCGTTGCTATCTCCGAGCTAACGCAGTATCTCTCGTTGCAAGTAAAAGACTGGACGAGTTAGATAGTTAATATTTGTGCATTAACTTCAAGACCTGAGCCTGCATGCGTTAGTGGAACTACCTCAGATGACCAAGTTGACATCTCTAGTAGGACTTGCTGATCAATAATTCTACCGTCGTATAGACAAGATCTATACAGCCGTAGTATATTCGGTTCTCTGATATCATTTATAGGTTCACCGTTTAGTAGTTGTAAGCCTTGCTGTAGGGCAGCGCGCTGTCTTTTTAGGAGCTTGTGTGAGATTTATCTATTCCTTTGACTTCCCTCATGAAAAAGCACCGATGGAGATGAAAGATCTTCTAGGAGGAAAGGGAGCAAATCTTGCTGAGATGACGTCAATCTTGACTTTACCGGTGCCTCATGGTTTTACTATAACTACAGATGCGTGCCGAAGTTTTTTGGAGATGGGTTGGCCCGAGTCGCTCGATGAAGAACTCGACTTAGCGCTCAAGGATCTAGAGTCCAAGATGGGTCGGAAACTTGGAGATCCCAGAGATCCTCTCTTAGTATCAGTACGCTCAGGCGCGAAGTTTTCTATGCCTGGAATGATGGATACCGTATTGAACCTAGGACTCAACGATGAAAGCGTGAAGGGCCTTGCAACGGCAACCTCAGATGAGCGCTTTGCCTACGACTCCTACCGTCGTTTTATCCAAATGTATGCACGAATTGTGCTAAACCTAGATCCGTCGTTACTTGAGTCAATCTTTGAGACGACGAAAGAGAAGTTGGGCGCTTTGTCTGACGCGGATATCGACGCTAAAGAGCTGAAGTCGCTAGTCGCTACCTTTAAAGCCGTTGTCATGAAAGAGACGTCAAGTCCCTTCCCAGAACAACCCATCGACCAGCTAAGAGGTGCAATCGAAGCGGTGTTTAGATCGTGGAACGGCGACCGAGCAAGGGCATATCGTCAAAGGGAGAACATACCTGATGAACTAGGAACCGCTGTCAATGTACAAGCGATGGTCTTTGGAAATAGAGATAATACCTCAGGAACGGGAGTTGGATTCACAAGAGACCCCTCATCGGGTAAAAAAGGAGTGTATGGCGACTTCTTAGTGAACGCTCAGGGCGAAGACGTTGTGTCTGGGATTAGAAATACAGAGCACCTAGTCGCTCTAAAGGACCGTTTCCCGTCAGTATTTGATCAACTCCTCGAGATCTTTCATCGCCTTGAGAGTCACTACAGAGATATGTGCGATACTGAGTTTACTATTGAACAGGGTAAGCTTTGGATGCTTCAGACTCGGGTGGGAAAGCGTACTGGGGCTGCCGCGTTGAAGATGGCGGTCGACATGACTCAAGACGAATGGGTCAAGTTAACCAAAGAGGAGGCGGTTCTCCGAATAAGTGGAGATCATCTAGATCAGGTACTTCACCCTCAGTTCTCCGATGAGAACTACGTAGTGCTGACCAAGGGCCTCGGTGCATCGCCCGGGGCTGCCGTGGGAAAGGTTTACTTCTCGTCGTATGACGCTGTCCTTAGAGCCCAGCATGGCGAGAAAGTGATCTTAGTTAGGAAAGAAACCTCGCCAGATGACATACAAGGCATGCTTGCTGCCCAGGGAGTGCTTACGGCCAGAGGCGGTCTTGTCTCTCATGCAGCGGTGGTTGCTAGAGGATGGGGCAAACCAGCTGTGGTTGGCGCTGAGACTGTAAAGATATCTGGACGCTCATTTAGCGTCGGATCTGTCACCGTCGATGAAGGAGACGTCATTTCAATCGATGGTACTACTGGTGAAGTGGTGCTTGGTGCAGTACACCTTAGTGCTGCACAACCAACAGCGGAGTTCAATACCGTCTTGGAGTGGGCGGATGAGATACGGCGACCTAATGTGTTAGTGAGAGCTAACGCAGACAATGGAGAAGATGCCTCTGTGGCTGCTCTATTTGGTGCTGAAGGTATTGGACTATGTCGGACTGAGCATATGTTTTTGCGAGAAGATCGACTCCCAATCGTCCGTAAAATGATTTTAGCCGTCACGGACGATCAAGAAAAAGAGGCCCTTGAGGAGTTGCGAGTCGTTCAAAGAGATGACTTTTTAGACATCCTAAGAGCGATGAACGGACTGCCGGTGACGGTTAGACTTTTGGATCCACCTCTCCATGAGTTCTTACCTGACGTCGAGTATCTCTTGGTCAAACAGGCCCGTGAGGGGTTGTCGCAAGAAGAGCAGGCACTTTTAGATGCAGCCCGATCGTGGCACGAGGTAAATCCAATGTTGGGAACTCGAGGAGTTCGCCTAGGCGTGTTGAAGCCCGGCCTTTATGCCATGCAAGTAAGGGCTCTGGTTCAAGCAGCTGAGCTACTTCGTGGTGAAGGCGGCGATCCAAAAGTTGAGATAATGATTCCACTTGTCGTAAGCAAAGAAGAGCTGCAACTTGCTAGATCTTGGGTCGTAGACGTGCTCGAGGAGCTCGGAGCCGGCGATCTAGATATAACGATCGGTACCATGATTGAGACACCAAGGGCAGCGCTACTGGCACAGGAGATCGCAGAGTTCGCGGACTTTTTCTCATTTGGAACCAACGACTTGACTCAGATGACATTTGGATTCTCGCGTGATGATGTAGAAGGTAGATTGATGAACTCTTACCTTGAAAAGGGCTTGTTGCATGCAAACCCTTTTAAGGTGATAGATCCAGATGGGGTAGGCGAACTTGTGCGTCTCGGCATAGAGAGAGGACGCAGATTGAAACCGGACTTAAAGGTAGGAGTCTGTGGAGAGCACGGTGGTGATCCCACGTCTATTGGTACGCTCTACAACGCCGGTGTGAGCTACGTTAGCTGCTCTCCCTACCGAGTCCCAATTGCTCGACTAGCTGCAGCGCATGCAGTGCTCGGAGCTCACGATTAGGGTTATTGTCTTATAATCTTTAGTCGCCTTTGGCTAGAGCGTTTACTGACTCTAGGAGATCTCTTAGCTTGGAGCCCATTCCTCCGCTAACATGTGCAATGTTATAGTTATCAAGAGTCTCTTCCACTTCAACTGCTGCCTGACGAGCGTCGGGGTTAGTTACCGTTAGGACCACCAAGTCCGCTTCGGTATCCTTTGAGATCTTTACCAGGTCTAGAGCTGGGACTTGTGTTCCGAGGTGGTGGGTAATCCACCTGTTGTTACGAAGAGCGGCAGTGGCCATCGTGGCGGGAAGAGAGTGTTCATCGCCGGGTGGAGTGGCAACGATGACGACACCCTTTGGTCTGCCAGAGGGGCTTAACATAAGATTAGCCAAGGAACGTTCGACGATAGCGGACGCTCGATGCTCTTCTGCTATTGTCAGGGTTCCGTTTGCCCATCGGTCGCCGATCTCTGTAAGAACAGGGCTCAAGAGGTTTTCACATACGTCGATGACCGGCACCTTGCCATCGGCGAGCCTTTGAATCTGCACTCGCGCTAGCAACTCTTCTCCCACGAGGAGGTGGTTGAGAAGCTTTTCCTGTTGTGCAACCCAGTCTCGTACTCGCATCTCTTTAGGAGGAGGAGACGGCTTGGAGCGCTCTTCGATTAAGTGCTGTAGGTCACCCTCGTCGATCCTGTAGGTCGAACCGATTTTTTCCGCGTGAAGTCTCCCCTCTCTAACCCATTGATAGGCAGTCTGGTAGTGCACGCCTAACTGGTTGGCAGCTTCTTTTAAGTCCATATAGTACCTTTTTGCAAGTGGAGCTTGACTCCTTACCGGGTATTTATAGTTCAACTAATCCTATCCCGTCTCGGTAGTTGTTTAACTTGTACCGTGGGCTTGTCTAGATAGCAAGGTGTTCAACCAGAGTGTCTCTCGCTCGCCAATTAGGTTTCAGCAAAGTCTGGGGAAGAGGAGGGTTATCCAAGCCGACGAGTTGGAGGCGTGGCATTTACTTTGCAACTCCGGCTATGGCACAGATACCTAAGGAGGCGGGATCTCGGTTGTGTGAAAGCTCCTGTTTCTTCTAGGGCACGATACCAACATTGCTGTAGCAATGAGCCGTTGGGTACTAGGATTGCTTAAGAAGATGGCCTACTCAGACGACGACAAGGAGAGAGTTCTAAACGCCACGGACATCGTTGCTTTGATTGGAGAACAGGTTCCCCTTCGCCGTGTAGGAAGACGATTTGTTGGGCTTTGTCCCTTTCACTCTGAAGGTACCCCGTCGTTATCTGTAAACCTTGAACAGGGACTCTATTACTGTTTTGGTTGTCACGCTTCTGGAGACGCGCTGAGTTTTGTGATGAATACCCTAAAAATTGACTTTCAAGAGGCACTTGAACACCTAGCTAGACGTAGTGGAATTGAAATAAGTCAGAGTCAAAGGGACATTAGTATCTCAAAGAGTAGGCGTGAACTCCACCTAACGTTGCTCGCTAGGTCGCGCGATTGGTTTAGAGCTAACCTAGAAGACCCTACTACCGGTCGGATCGCAAGAGAGTATCTCAAGTCAAGAAAGATCTCCCCTGACGCCATCAAACACTTTGGTGTTGGTTGGGCGCCTGAAGAACCTGATCTTTTGCGAAGAGCAATTGGAGCAGACGAGGATGACTTTGTAGAGGTAGGACTTGGATATCGAGATGACCGAAGCACGGTTCGGGACCACTTTCGAGGTAGAGTTATGTTTCCGATCTCAGACGCTACTGGTCGAGTCGTGGCTTTCGGGGGCCGAATACTACCGGAACTCGCCTCAAAAAGTAGCTACGATCTACCAAAGTACAAGAACTCCCCTGAGACCTATCTCTATCACAAAAGACGGGTACTTTACGGGTTGGACTTGGCAAGAGCGAAGATCGTCCAGTTAGACGAGGTGGTCGTCTGTGAGGGCTATACCGACGTGATCGGACTTTGGCAGTCGGGAGTTGAAAATGCGGTAGCGACCTGTGGTACGGCCCTTTCCGATGAGCACTTCGAACGCTTGAAGAACTTCTCTAGACGAATAGTTTTATCGTTTGATGCAGATGGTGCAGGTCAGAGCGCTGCTGAGAGACTTTACAAGTTTGAACAAAACTTCAACCTCCAGATCTATGTTGCAAAGATTCCCTTTGGGAAAGATCCTGCTGAGGTGGCTAAAGACAACCCTGAGCTCTTACCCAAGATGGTGACCGAGGCTGAACCCTACCTACGTTTTCGCCTCATGAGGCTCTTTGAGAACTCGGAGATGGACACATCTGAAAAGCGAGCAAAGGTTGCTGAGACGGCTCTAAATATGCTGATTGAACACCCTTCTCCCTTGGTTAGATCTGAGTACCTAGGCTTGGTTGCTGATGCAACCAAGATTAGTTTTTCCGAACTCAAGAATCAAGTTGAGCGGCGATCAAAGGTGCATCGTAGAGGTTCACAACCTTCCAGCACTTCAAGGGTCTATAACGTTAGCGAGGGTGACAGAGCAGCCTTAGAGGCTCTTAGGCATCTGGTCAACGACCCTCTAGAGCTTTCGGAGATCATCTCGCCGAGGTTATTTCGAGTATCGGAGCTTTCATCGTTGGCAGAACTGGCTTGCGGTTGTACTTCGGTTACTGAAGTTGCTTCGAAGGTTCAGGCTAGTCCGGATGGTTTGTCTGACCTGTTTTTCCGGCTTGTCTCAGACCCACCCACCTCTGAGGTATTGGACGTTGTTTCGACCTTTGTATCACGGGAAGCCCTTTACGAACTCGAAGTTATTACTCAAAGGCTAAGAAGAGGTGAAGGAAGTGGAGATCTTTTAAGCCTGTCGAATCAGATTGCGGTTGCACGGCGCTTGGTCGAATCGATCGGTCGTGGAGAGAATATAGCCGACAATACTGGTGAATTGATCACATGGCTACTAGAGGTGAGGGACGGCAAGTAGAGTAGGTCTAGAAAGAAACTTGACTTTGGGACATAGATGACTGGAAACTCACACCAAGACGCCTCCTTGCGCTCGTACTTGAAGGACATTGGACAGACCCCCTTGCTTACTCAAGAACGTGAGGTGGAGTTGGCAAAGACTATAAAGAGTGGTTGGAGTGTCTTAGGGAAGGATCCGGCGACGCTTAGCAAAGATGAGAAACGCCGCCAAAAAGAACTAGAGCTAGCCAAGAGCGAGTTCACAAGGGCAAACCTTAGACTTGTTGTATCGATCGCCAAAAAGTACCAAGGACTCGGTATTCCTATGCTTGATCTCATACAAGAGGGCAACCTTGGCCTTATGCGAGCCGTAGATAAATTCGATGTTGACAAGGGTTTTAGATTCTCTACTTACGCCACCCACTGGATCAAACAAGCTATGTCCGCAGCAATAACGGGACAAGGTAGAAGTATAAGAGTTCCAGTGCATATCCATGATCAGTTAGTAGAACTTACGAAAATTCGAAGAGAACTAGAACAGAGGTTGGGTCGAGAACCAACTGCAGAAGAGGTTGCCACTTCAATGGGCGTCCCCATAGAAAAATTTGACGAGCTGAGCCGACTTCTTCTCGATGTGATATCTCTTGAGACCCCTGTCTCTCAAGAGGGTGACACTACTTTGTTGGAGGTTTACAGTGACAGTGACGGTGAAGAGTTAGATGAGTCAATACTAAGGCAAGACTTGAAAGATGCGCTCGAAAAGGCGATGTCAGCGCTAGGTGAGCACGAACAGCAGATCTTACGATTTCGATTTGGTTTAGACGACTCAAAGATCCACAACCTCGAAGAGACTTCAAAACGCTTCTCGGTCTCAAGAGAGCGGGTTAGACAGATTGAGACACGGGCGATAAATCGTCTTCGTCGAGCCGATGTAGTAGATCAGTTAAAAGCCTCGGTTCAGGACTAAATTTTGCATGATTTTATCTCCGTACCTACTAGCGTAGTTTGAGATTCCGGGGTAGCTCAATCGGCAGAGCAAGCGGCTGTTAACCGTTAGGTTGAGAGTTCGAGTCTCTCCCCCGGAGCTTGGGGCTCGTAGCTCAGCGGTTAGAGCAGGGGACTCATAATCCCTTGGTCGCAGGTTCGAATCCTGCCGGGCCCACCGCATGTTGCTTTACAGTGCTGAGTTACCAGTGGACAGTCAGTAATACGGGCCTTGAAAACGCAATATCGGCGCGATCATAGACAGCATCCTTAGGAGACATCCCATGAAGGTTTCAAAAACCTCGCAAAAACCGATCCAACGTTCTGCGAACCCCGAAGGCTCGAGGAACCATCAGATGTCTTGCGG
>JAJYGI010000108.1 GCA_021790735.1 Actinomycetes bacterium
TCAAGCGCTAAGTTCCAGACGTAGCGAGCATCGGAACAATGAAGTATGAGGACAGGTAGTTCCTCATCCCTTGGGTATAGGCGCTCACGAATACTCATACTTATATTATCAACTGAGGCTCTTACAGTATTAACCCAGAGCGCCAATTGAGGTCGCTCGACCCACCCTTACAGACGGGGTTTGCGCTCCCGTTTGATCAAATAGAGCGTTACCCTAAATTGATGTCTAAGTGGCGTTTTACCAGGGAGCACGGAGAACGAATCCAACTTAGCGGCTCCAACAGAGGAACAAGAAGCTAAACTCCAAATTCAAAGCTACTTTAGGAGCCCCGTGGACGCATACGACGTCACCTTTGTAGATATATACCAGTACTTCGGTGGACACGAGATTAAAAAAGCTCAGTCTTATCTAACTTACATATCAGCTCTCACAATAGACACTACTCTCATTACCGCCTCCGTCAAAGGCACGGCAGCAAGACCCTACTCCGTTACGCTTGACTTTCAAAGTGGCCATCTATCTTCGAGATGCTCGTGTCCGGTAGCGTTCTACTGTAAGCACGCGGCCGCCGTTGCGCTTATCGCAATAAAGCTCCGTTCAGATAACCGAAATGACTCCATTAGATCAAGGGCAAAAGATTTTCTAGATGGGTTGGCAGATGCGCTAAATCTCAAAGAGGAGAGTACTGTCAGGACGAGTCCATACGTCTTGGTATGGAAGTTAGCGTTGGCTGAGCACTGGAAAGGTCCCGCCCTTCGGCCTCTAAAGTCTCGAGTGCGTAAAGATGGTTCGCTCGTAGGAGCGTTAGATGAATGGCGCAACTACCAAAACGGGTTACGAAATCCTCCCGCATTTGTGACTCTTCACGATCAACACGCATTAAAGCTACTCTTGATGGACTCACCATCTAACTCACTACATAGCTCACTTATCCCACTCGGGCCAACTTTTTGCCATGAAGTTCTTCAAACTCTGAGCGAAGCAAACAGACTCTACTTTGACACATTTGAAGTACCCTTATCTTATGTTCCAGAGCTTCCAGCTACACTTAGGTGGAGTATCCAAAGGTCTGGAGAGCAGTCACCGCAACTACAACGGGACCAGAGATGGTTGCAGACATTCTCCATAGGAGACTCCCTATTTGGCATCGACAGCGTCGAACATCTCATAGGACCCATAAAAAGCCTCGAAGATACGAGACTCATGATCAAAGTACTAAACGCACCTCCCCTCAATGCGGTTGAAGCGAAGGAACTGAGACAGCTTCTGGCTAACCATGAGACACAACTTGCTCTTCCTCTAGAAGAGCCTCTCGAACATATGCGACAGGTTGACGCTCCGTTAGAGCCAATTGTCACTTTTGCAACCTCAACGGCTCGTATAAGGTTCGGATCTCCTTGGTCTCAGGAGACATATGATCAAAGAATCGACTACGCGCACTTCCAGTTTCGATACCAAGACTCTACCTTTGAGATAGACGACAGCTACGAAATCGCTAGCGGAGAAACCGAAGAACCCGTACGAGTACAGCGCGATAAGCAACGAGAGCGTGACCTATTAAAGGCTATTGATCTAACTGGATTGGACTACCTTGATCTAAACCTTCTTGAGATAGAGGGTTTTAACACGGAGAACCTCCTCATGGGACTCGGCGATGAGGAAGGTTGGGAAAGCTTCATACACGAGCAGCTTCCAAAGTTAGAAGCTGCCGGTTGGAGTATAACATTCGATCCCAGCTTTAGACACTACCGGGCTTCAGTCTCTGAGTGGTACCTCGACCTAACTCCTAACGAAGATGGTTGGCTTGATGTCGACCTAGGCATCAAGGTAGCAAGTGAGCGGCTCGACCTAAAACAACTTCTTGTCGACCTATTTTCACGTGACAGTAGATGGCTCAGTCCAAATGGGCTGGCAAAGATAGACGATAACGAAACAGTCCTACTTATGCCAAAGGACTCTGCTCGAATCCACATAGAGGCTACGAGACTAAAGCCAATCGTCGCAACGCTGATAGATCTCTTTTCGAAAAAAGGGAGTAGCCCTTTGCGTCTATCACGCTACGATGCAACAAGAGCAAGGGAGCTAGCCTCTCACTTCAACCTCGACGAAAAGGGCCTCGAAAGTGTTCTTGCACTTAGCAACTCCCAAATCCCGTCACTAGGTATCAAGCCGATAACAACGCCTGCGTCTCTCAAGGCCGAGCTGCGCTCCTATCAAGCCGAGGGGGTGTCCTGGATGCAGTTTTTAAGGGAATATAGTTTAGGTGGTATTCTTGCCGATGATATGGGGCTTGGCAAAACGTTACAAGCACTAACTCATGTACTAATTGAAAAAGAGGCAGGTAGACTCACGAACCCGGTCTTGGTCGTACTTCCAACATCCCTAATTCACACCTGGGAGACTGAAGCCGAAAAGTTCACCCCAACCCTCTCGGTACTGACTTTGCACGGCCCAGAGAGGCACAACCGCCACCTCGAAATACCCAACTATGATCTCATCTTAACGACATATCCGCTAATCTGGCGCGATATCGAAAAGATACGATCAATACCATTCCACACTGTAATCTTAGACGAGGCGCAGTACGTGAAAAACATAGCATCGAAGTCAGCTTCCGCGATCCGCCAACTTGACAGTAGTTACCGTCTATCACTTACCGGAACACCGATTGAGAATCACCTCTTAGAGTTATGGTCTCAATTCGACTTCCTCTTGCCAGGTTTCTTGGGCGACAAAAGTTTCTTCAAAGAGGTATGGGGGACTCCAATCGAGATTCACAAAGATCACGACCGCCTTAGTACCTTATCAAAGAGACTTCGGCCCTTCATCCTTCGAAGAACTAAGTCTGATGTGGCAAAAGAACTGCCACCAAAAACCGTAGTACTACGTCCAATCGAGATCGAAGGAGTACAAAGAGATCTTTATGAGTCCGTGCGTGCCACGATGGACAAAAAAATTCGAGAGGAGGTTGCAAAGCGCGGACTTGAACGAAGTCAAATCATAGTCCTAGACGCCTTATTGAAACTTAGGCAGGTCTGCTGCGACCCAAGACTTTTGAAAGTTAGCGTCGCGAAGAAGGTCACGCAATCCGCAAAACACGCTGCTCTTTTAGAGATGGTTCCCGAACTTCTATCAGAGGGAAGAAGAATTCTCATATTCTCCCAGTTCACAGAGATGCTAGAGATAATAGCCGCCTCATTTCAACAAAACGGAATTGAATACGTAGAGTTAAAAGGTGATACTAAAGACCGCGTGACTCCTGTAAAGAGGTTCCAAGCTCTAGAGGTACCGGTCTTTTTAATCAGCCTGAAGGCTGGTGGTGTTGGACTAACCCTTACCGCAGCCGATACTGTTATTCACTACGACCCTTGGTGGAATCCTGCCGCAGAAGATCAAGCGACGGACAGGGCACACCGAATTGGGCAAGATAAACCTGTCTTCATCTATAAACTCATCGTAGCGGGCAGCATAGAGGAGAAGATAGTTGCGCTCCAGCAACAAAAAGCTGAGTTAGCCTCTGGGATCTTGGACGAAGCTCAACAGAGCGGAGCTCGGTTCACACCCGAAGACCTAAGCAATCTGCTTGCCCCGTTACCGGGAACAAAGATAAAAACCACCTCACACTAACCACACTTCGTATAGAACCGACTCCAAGACTCTCTATTTTTTAGCGGAGGATCACGCTATTTTGATATCTACCCTACTCGTTCACTAAAGAACCAGGCAAGAACGTAACTCTAGCTACCTGTCAACGGGATCGCTTTCGGGCGAGCAAAGACGCCGACAAAGTCCCGATCGGTTACACCAAAGTACCGACTAACAGGGCGCAACATTCCACCAACCAGCTGCGAACCGTTAGCAGGGGAAGCCAAGGTTCCTGGTGCTTGATTGAAGTAAAAGAAGTTCACCCAGTCTGTATTGATATCGAACTCCATAGCCCGAACTGAGCCGGCCTTGAGAAGAAGGTTGGCGAGCGACTGTACGGATAACCCTGGACCGGCTACGTAGACTATAGCTCCATCTTTGGTTATACCCACGCCTGATCGCCAAACCAAAACCGTATTCCCTACCGTTTGGCCCCAGATGGTGTAGTTGTTGTCATAGACAGCGGGATTAATCTTGCCATTATTCACCAAAAGTGAAAGATTCTGTCGAACTACATCCACATTTTTAGGAATCTTCTGCCCACCGTGCCACGCGACTATGTTCGCAGAACCGTTTTTAAAGATTACAAAAGACGCCGCATTATTTACGAGAGGAACCGCAAACTTGCCGTAAGCATAGTATCCGCCTTGGGCGTCTTGCATCCTAAAACCAGAGTTAAACGCAGCCACAAGATTAGACTGCATCGACTTTGGAACAGGAGATGAGTACGGCCAAGGTCCCCCAGTGGGTGGCTGCTGATAGCCCGCGAACTGCGTGAAGTTAACTAAATGAGGGTCCATCCAGGCAATTCCGGCAATTAGAGAGGTGTGTATTGGATCAGGCCTAAGCAGTGTCACATAGAGACTCGGATATCCACTTACCGTAAGTCCTTCGGGAGTCCACTTGCCTTCATTTGGAAGCGAAGGAAATGCTAAAGGTGTTATAGGCGCAGGCGGGGGGAGGTGTGGCGTCGTGGCCAACTCCGATGTCGAAGTGACCTTAGCTTTGCCCTTTGGTATGAACGCCCCTTTGGGAGGTCTTCCTCCTACCTTCGGAGCGTTCAAGGTATACCACATATTCTCCAAGGTCATCACTAGACTTGCTCCCCCATGACCTCGAACCCACTCAACCGTCGTTACTCCAAATCCTGCTCCCCCGGGAGCGGTCAAGGCATTGAGGTAAGAGTAGCCAGTCACAAGAACGACCAGCGTAAGTCCACCAGCTAGGGAACGGCGCAGCCAGAAAGTTCTTCTAGTTGGCCGACGTCTTCTTCGTGTTCGCAAAAGATCTCTCCATATAAGTCAATCGTTTACGGCGAGCTGTTAACGTCCACCGATGGGAACGGAAAAGCATCCGACTCCAACACACTACCGGAGTCAGCCTCAAAAACAGCTGTGAATTGTGCGCCATGGCCGCATCGATCGTTAGTGGAGACAGATATCGTACCGCCATGGGCTAGCACGATGGACTTGACTATGGCAAGACCTAGCCCTGAACCACCTTGATCACGACTTCTCGACTCGTCTAACCGAGTAAAGCGGTCGAAAATTCGCTCAATATCGGACTCCACAATTCCTTTGCCGTCGTCAGCTACGCTCAGTATCACATGGTTTTCTACCGTTCGCAACGATACCCATACACGGGCATTTGCGTGTCTGACTGCATTCTCCAATAAGTTTCTCACCACCGACCGAACTCTCTCAGGATCTCCTTGAATTCGGCCCGCTGACATATCAGTAAGATCGAATCGCACATCCGTCAGAGACTTGAGTCTCTGACACTCCTCGGCGGCAAGGTCATCGATATCCACCGTCCTAAAGACGTCTATCAACTGTCCAGCATCAGCTTTTGCGAGAAGCAGTAGATCTTCAATTATGTGTTGCATCCTTTGGCTCTCCGCTATACCTGTTTTCGCTGTAGATTGCCAGTCAACCTCGTTGGGGTGACGTAACGCTATCTCAAGTGAAGTTCTTAGGGCTGACAAGGGACTCTTTAGTTCGTGTGAAGCATCAGCAACGAATCGTTTCCTCTCCTCAGTAGAGATCTGAAGTCGCTCTAACATCTGGTTCATAGTATGGGCTAGGCGCGCGATCTCATCGCCTTGGTCAGGCTCGTACACCCGACGTGAAAGGTTTGTCTCAGATATCTCATCGACATCGACTCTTATGCGCTCTACGGCTTCGAACGCCTTTTTAGATGTGAGCCATGTAGCGACGACGACGACCAATATCAGAAGTGGAAATCCTGCCAAAAGTATCAAAAACAAGGTTCTTACAGACTGGTCAACAGATTGAAGTGATGCCCAAACGTAGACGTAGTAGTTGCCCGGAGCAGAACTGCCTGACACGATCTGACCCTTGTTCTTCGCAGTCGAAGAAAACGCTTGATACGTCTTCGCAGCCTGGGTCTCTACCGGAACTGCAACGTTTATGCGATTCGCTACAAGAATATAGTTATGGTCGTGGTCGCCAACTTGGACTATCGAGTTATTTGACTGTCGAACGACCGTCTGAGCCGTTCCCTGAGTAGTTGGAAACTGATACTGTGCCTTGAAACCAGCTAAGTTCGGAGTGTAAGCTATTACCTTACCGCCAGGTGCGACCACCTGAGCTGCAAGATCTCCTCTCGGAATAGGGATAGGGTTAGGAAGTTCGCCACCTTGCACCAACGAGACGATGTTAACTGACTCGTTCTTCGCGGTCTCAACCACGTTGGCTGTAAGTTCACTGCGGAGAAGCTCGACCATAATTACAGAACCAAGCGCAAGAGCCGAACCCACAACTAAAGAGGCCACCATGGTAGTACGCCCTCTGACTGACCACCTCTTCCGAGTTTGATAGCTTCTCCCAGTACTGCGTCTATCCCTTTGAAACTGTATCACCGATCCGACTCAGCATCAATAACTCTATCGCCATCTTACGCACCTTTAAGTTCAAACCTAACTGACTTTAGACGCCAGCGCCTCCTCAGAACAAACACCTCCCGACTCGTCTAGGAGATAACCCACGCCTCTCACCGTCTTTATGGATTTAGTTCCAAACGGTAGATCAATTTTACGCCTAAGGTATCCGATATACACCTCAACTATGTTGGAGTCTCCCTCAAAGTCGTAGTCCCATACATGTTCGATAATCTCTCTTTTGGTAAGGACT
This sequence comes from Actinomycetes bacterium, assembly GCA_021790735.1. GTDB lineage: Bacteria > Actinomycetota > Acidimicrobiia > Acidimicrobiales > Acidimicrobiaceae > Ferrithrix. The sequence goes on from JAJYGI010000108.1 coordinate 6,798, forward strand.
CGGCCTTTAGATCTCAATAGCAACTCAAGAAATGAGAACTCCCTCGAAGTAAGGTCGATCTGAAGGTCTCCACGCTTCACCGTATGACTTGCTGGATCCAACGTGAGCTCCCCGGCACATAGAACCGGTGGACGACTTTCAATACCTCTTCTGAGGAGAGCTCTAATCCTGGCCAAAAGTACTGTGAACGAGAACGGTTTCTTTAAGAAGTCATCAGCTCCAGTATCTAAAGCCTCGGCTTCATCAAGTTCCCCATCTTTTGCAGTAAGCATTAAGATCGGCGTCCAGATCTCTTCTTTGCGCAATGTATCGGTTAGCTTAAACCCATTCATGCCTGGTAACATTATGTCTAAGACTATTAAGTCATAAGAGGTCTCTTTCGCCATACGAAGGCCCTCGAGACCGTCACGAGCCAAGTCCACTGCAAAACCCTCTGCGCTGAGTCCACGCTTTAGAGCTTCACCAAGACTAACTTCATCGTCAACAACCAGTACTCTCACGTAAGAAACTCCTCCTTGGTCGGCGCACCCTTGATGCTAAAGACCTTTCCTGAGACGTTCCATAGTTGT
>JAJYGI010000088.1 GCA_021790735.1 Actinomycetes bacterium
GAATAGTCATGCCTCTATTGTGGGCAACTCTCACACTATTAGAGTGCTGTTCGTCTCTGGTTCTTACTTTGGAGCCTTTGCAGTTCTTTGGTTAGCAAAGTTTGCCTTCTTGAATAAGTTTTTATTCGGGTCATCCGATGGTACTGCTTCGTTAGTGCCTGAGTAAGTCGTTTTATTTGTCTTTAGATACCTACGTGAAGACTCACGATATCTATGCGTCTCAGGCCCTGGACTGCGGAATCCCTAAGCATTAGTAAGTATCCAGGAGTATGTGTTGGGCGGGAGCTGTACGGTACGTTCACAGTGTGTGCGATGCGTAATGAGATGGAATTAAAGCGGCGATAGAGGTTAACTATCGCTTGTTGTAACTCTTCTAGAGAACCAAAGTAGCGCTAGCGTACCTACGAGGGCAAAGATCGATAGTGCTCCTCCAGTTTTGAGGCCTGGCGGACTATAGCTAACGATGGTTGTGACGTTGCCAGCAGGAACGTTGACGGTCTGAAGCGCCTTGTATTCGCCCACATGTGCGCTCTGAGAAGTGCTGGTATCGGTTCTTTCAACTCTTGCAGTCCAGCCGTTGGTATAAGCTTGGCTCAGTACGGCGAGGTACGGGTGAGGCGAGTTAGAGGTGAAGGTAATAGTTCCATCGATGCTTTGATGAACTCTTGTTACTTTCGCAGAGGGTGGGGCCTTTACCAAAGAGTTATGTGGTTTTCTATAGGAGAATATGGAGAGTTGGTTGGGACCTGGACTATAAGAGAAAAGTTTAGGGGTGACTACGTGGGCTAACCATCCGTTTACTTTGAAAAGGGAGGCTCCGGAGTCGACGACTACATGAGTAGCAGGCGAACCATTGACAGTAGGAAACGCTCCGCAGAGATTTAAGGTGACTTCAAAAGATGGCGTGGGTGTGGTTGTGGTTTCGAAAAATACGTAGCGACCTTCTGTGGATCTTTGTGTAAGCGGAGACGATCCTAATGGACCGGTTACGCTTGCGCCTGTGACACAAGATCGATGTAAAGAGATGGGAACCTTTACGCCAACGTAGGTGACAACAGTCGGAGATCCGAGATAGAAAGAAGATTTGTCAAGAACCTTCTTTGAGCCTATGGCAACACCAACTTTTTGCTGGGCATAAGCTACTGGTGGCTGTCCATTTGTTGGGTTGAGTGGGGCTGGCTCTCGCGTGAGAAAGTACTTGGAACCGCTAATAAGCCTCGAGATATTGAGATAGTTTACGCCGAGTGAGTCGATCACATATGGGTTGAAGGATCCTTGGAGTTTAGAGTCTGTGACTTGGTTGAACTTTTCGATTCCGAGCGATGCGTAACCTTGGGCAGATAGTTGTCCCACTAGATAGTTCAGATCGGGAAGGCCCACATCTAACAGGGAAGAGTAGTAAAAAAGATAGGGATCGAATATTACGCTTCGCTCGTTTCCTGGAAGTTTCGACGTGTATTTCGTAAAGGTAGCGCTATCGGCGTATGGACCATATCCAGGAATCTGGCCGTAAAGAGTCTGTACTCCAAAGGTCAGAAGCTGAAGGGCGCCGACGGCTATCGATATATTCATAAAGAACGCCGCATAGCGTTTCTTTTTTAGGTGAAGTGAAAATACCAACGAACTCAAAGAGATGATGGTGAGTAACGTAGCTATTGACACCATGATCTTGAGACGAAAGAGATGCGTAGGGTACGGAGTGGGAACGTTGAGTAGTTGAAAGAGCGATGTTTGTGAGACTATAAGAAGCGTTGTTGTGGCAACTGCTAGAGCTCCAAACACTAGTGAGATCCAGGTGAGGGGTGTGAAAAGACCTTTTTGGAACGGCAACTTGGAGCGCAGAGTTTTAGACATCTTATCTAGTGAAGTTCCAAACCCCAATGTTGCGACGAGGTCCACTACAAACATGTTTCTCGACGGTAACCGTTGCAGATTGTACAAGGGAACATGCGCCATGATGTACTCGAACGGTGGAAGGTAGGTGCCTAGCGCAAGTATAAGGGCGATGACGCCAGCCAATACAAGAGCCATTCGTTTCGAGCTTGAAATTGAAGTTAACCTTTTGCTTACAAGGGAGGCAACTCCTATGACACTTACAACTGGCGGTAGGTATGTAGATATCTCTGCCAAGTTGTAGCTTGAAAAGTAACCTGTAACTCCAAACGCACTGTAGTTTCCAAAGAGAAACGGATTGACAAAAGTGGGCAGATAGTAAGGGCTATAAGGGCCAGCTTCAAAGAAGTTGGCACTATTACTCGCTCTGTTGGAGAGCGTCTCAAATAGTAGTCCAGGGATCCACTGTACGGCAGATAGTGAAAGTGCGATGATCCCTGCCAAGGCAAAAAGTGCTAACATTTGAAGCTTTTTTGGAGCTTTCAAAAAAAGTATCAAACTTATCACACCCGCCATTATGAGTCCGTCAATCATTGCCTCTGGAGCACCAGCGAGTACTGTCAAGGCGAAACTCACCCCAAAAAGAACCGCGTTTTTTAAACGATCTTTCGTGGACGACGCGTCGAAAAGTTTGAAGACAAAGTAGAGCATCCAGATCGAACTTGCTATACCTTCGATCATGTCTATGTGTACCGACTGCGAAGCAAACTGACCCGAGAAGGTAAACGTTAGGGCGGACGCACAAGAAGCAAACTTAGAGCCTCCAAGGTGTCTAACAGTCATATAGACACCAGCTGAGGCGATAAAAAAGGTGAGCGCTAAGTTCAGTGACATCGCTAATGGTGCAGAAAATACTATAAAGAGCCAGGTGAGTGGGAAAAATACTCCTGCATTGAAGCCCGCAAGTAGGGGTTCTCCTGCCCAGTTGAAGATATCCCAAGATGGTAGGTGTCCAGTTGCATATATGCTTCCACTTAGCTCTCTTAGAGGAAGATTTTGATTTAAGTTGTCTCCATATATGAGCGGATATCCGAGGCAGTACGGCACTAGATAGATGAGTAGTTCGAGTAGTAAAATCCAGCTCAAGGGGTGGCGGGCACTTCCTCGTAACCGCTTATATGTGCTAACCACGAATCAAAAAACGCTCTCTAATCCACGTTGAAAACACTACTCGAGCGTAGTTCATACCGTACTTTAGATTGTTCCCCTTTTTAGAGTTTCCCGTATGCCTCTTAGACATAACGACAGGATGTTCACTGATGCGAGCCTTTGCATAGATAGCAGAGATTAAAAGCTCTGAAGACTGGTACTGGGGCTCTTGGAGCCTGATCTTGTTGAGAAGTTCAGACTTGAATACCCGTATTCCTGAAGACGTATCAGTTACGTGATACCTTGTCAGAAATGAGATTAGCTTTGCAAATACTACAACACCTAAGTCTCTAATGGGATCGCCGACTTCAGAGTGGCCTAGCACTCTTGATCCTTGTACAAAGTCTGCAGTGTTATCGGCTACCATCTTGACCATAACTTCGAGGTCAGTAGGGTCCCACTGACCGTCGGCGTCCACTACAGCAACTATGGGAATCTTAAAGCGAGACGCAATTTTATAACCAAGTCTTAGGGCCGCGCCTTGCCCCCGATTTATCGGGGCATCGCATATAGAGAGGTCAAAGGTACGGGCGACTTCCACGGTTCCATCTGTTGAGCCATCCGATACTATCACGGTATGGGCGGGAAGGTCTCCGATAAAGGAGGGTATCAAGTTAGCGACCTTGGCTATGTTTTTTTCTTCGTTATAAGCAGGTATGAGAACAATGACAGAGACCTGCTGTAGTCGATCTGAGTAGTTGCACTCGAACTGTCTTATGGCCTCTTTGTCTATTGGATCAGTTCCTAAGCGAGCCTCGGTGCTAACTGGTAGTGGAATCAACATCTTTATGGACGGCTCTCTCTTTGTATATCACTTGAACTAATATGTAGTGCATAAGTTACTCAATACAGAGTAGCAACCGGTATCGGAGATTCCCTTTAGCAATTAATCTTCAAATTATTCTAAGAAATCACAACGCTGTAATTGTTATCGATATACAATATCTCGTGGGTAGTGTTCAAAACAACACTACCTGTAGTGATTGATTGGCGTGTCAGTCTAAAGCGCAAGCGCCTAGAGTGAACGATTCAAGCAGAACTTTGGAGGCAGTGGTGGCTATCGCCCCTGAGAGATTGACAGTAAGTTTCGGTAGATTTTTTACCAAGAGTGGAGAAAATCCATACGAAAGCGTTGTTTGGGAACGACGAGATGCACGAATAACGAACTATAGAGATGGGAAAGTTGCCTTCGAGCAGCTGATGGTCGAGGTGCCAAATACCTGGTCCCTAAATGCGACCAATATATTAGCCCAAAAGTACTTTAGAGGAACTCAAGGTACAAGCGAGAGGGAGGGTTCTCTAAAACAAGTCGCCGATCGTATCGTAGACACCATTACGCAGTGGGGAGAAAAGGACGGTTACTTCGTAGATGACGAACAAAGAGAGGCTTTCCGTGCGGAGCTCAAGTATCTTCTTATCCATCAGCGCGCAGCGTTCAACTCGCCGGTTTGGTTTAATATAGGCGTCAATGGCGTGCCACAACAAGCGTCAGCTTGTTTCATTCTCTCTGTTGACGACGATATGAACTCGATCTTGAACTGGTATAGGGAAGAAGGCGTCATTTTTAAAGGTGGTTCTGGTGCTGGAGTGAATCTTTCTAGGATTCGTTCTTCTAAGGAACTACTTCAAGGCGGCGGTACCGCTTCTGGCCCAGTCTCATTTATGAGAGGGGCAGACTCCTCGGCGGGAACTATAAAGTCGGGAGGTAAGACCAGGCGTGCTGCGAAGATGGTCATATTGGACGTAGATCATCCCGATATCGAAGAGTTCATCTGGTGTAAGGCTATTGAGGAACGAAAGGCACGCGTTCTTAGAGACGCTGGTTTCGATATGGACTTAGACGGTAAGGACTCATTTTCTCTCCAGTATCAAAACGCTAACAACTCCGTTAGAGTCAAAGATGAGTTCATGGAAGCTGTAGCTCAAGACGAGGATTGGGAGCTCAAGGCAGTCACAGATGGTTCGACCATCAAGAAGATACGAGCTCGAGATCTTATGCGTCAGATCGCCCAGGCAGCGTGGGAGTGTGCAGACCCTGGTGTACAGTACGACACCACGATAAATAAGTGGCATACTGCGCCAAACTGGGGAAGAATTAGTGGTTCAAACCCATGTTCGGAGTATATGCATGTCGATAATAGCGCATGCAACCTTGCCAGTTTTAACTTATTGAAGTATCTGAACAGTGATCACAGCTTCGACATCGAGGCATTTATCCACTCGGTGAAGGTCGTATTCTTAGCCCAGGAGATTTTGGTTGGAAACGCTGACTATCCGACGCCTGAGATTGGTGACAACTCGAGACGTTTTAGAGAACTAGGTATCGGCTATGCGAACCTCGGGGCTCTTCTTATGGCTCAAGGGTTAGCCTACGACTCTGATGAGGGTCGGGCTTGGGCCGGTGCGATCACCGCACTTATGACAGGTACTGCTTATGCGACCTCTAGCGAGATAGCGGCTCGTATGGGGCCCTTCTCGGAGTATGAGAGTAACAAAGAGCCTATGCAAAGTGTGCTGACTATGCACCGCCGAGCCGTCGACTACGTCGACTCTTCTTTGGTTCCATCTGATCTTTTAAGTGCAGCTCGGGAGAGCTGGGATCGTGCTATTGGTGGATGTGCAGTGTTTGGAGTGCGGAACTCTCAAGCCAGCGTGCTCGCGCCTACAGGAACCATAGGTCTGTTGATGGACTGCGATACGACCGGAGTCGAACCAGATCTTGGTCTTGTAAAGTACAAGAAGCTTGTTGGTGGTGGCACTATGGCCTTTGTCAATCAGACCGTTCCTAGAGCCTTAGACGCACTCGGATACTCTCAAGAAGAGATTGCAGTGATCGTGAACTATATCGACAAAGAGAAGACTATCGTTGGGGCTCCCATGTTGAAGGCCGAACACCTCCCAGTATTTGCCTGCTCGATGGGAGATAACGTGATTCACTACCTTGGACATATAAAGATGATGGCTGCGGTGCAACCGTTTATCTCAGGAGCGATCTCTAAGACGGTAAATATGCCTGAAGAGGCGAGCGTGGAAGATATCGAACAACTTTACATAGACGCTTGGAGGATGGGACTTAAGGCTGTAGCGATCTATCGAGACAACTGTAAGGTGGCTCAACCTCTTCAAACGGCAAAGGGCTCAACCAAGTCACAACAGTCGTCCTCGCTGGAGCCAACGGAACTTGAGAGAAAGATCGAAGAGCTTGAGAAGGCTCTTCAGATTCAAACTGTTGTTGTAAAGCAGCCGATTCGAGAGAGGTTGCCGCGTAAACGGCGGTCATCGACGTTTGCATTCCGAGTAGCAGACTGCGAGGGATACGTAACGGTTGGAGAGTACAACGACGGTAGGCCAGGAGAGGTCTTCATGAAGGTCTCAAAACAGGGATCTACGTTAGCTGGTATTATGGATGCCTTCTCGATCTCGGTGAGCTTGGGTCTGCAACATGGCGTTCCGCTGTCGACCTTTGTGCGGAAGTTCACTAATATGCGATTTGAACCGGCTGGTATGACAGATGATCCTGATCTCCGCATAGCGAGTTCTCTTGTTGACTATATCTTTAGACGTCTGGCGGTTGACTATCTTCCACTTGAAGAAAGACAAGACCTATCGATTCTCACATCAGGAGAGAGAGCACAACCTACCCTATTCCCGACTGAAGAGATGGTTAAAGACGAGAAGGAGTCAACCCCGCCGTATGGAGCTTCAGATGTAAATAGCCAGAATGTGCGAGATTCCCAGTCAGATCGTCGTGAACTTATCTCAAGATCGGAGCAGCGAGATGCTCCGTATTGTTTTGAGTGTGGAAACGTGATGCAGAGGTCGGGCTCCTGCTATGTATGTTCAAGCTGTGGAACGACAAGTGGGTGTTCGTAGATTTAGGTAAACTTTACTTGTCCCCTTAGGCGAGCACAGAAGTTACTGAAGAGTTCTGCTGATCCATACGAATAGGCGAAGTTGCTGTCCCCCTGTTAGCTATAATGAGGGGGACAGTTTCATGTAGAGAATAGGAACTTGAGACATGGTATCGCTGGCTCATCGCTATCGGGTGGAAGTTCAGGTTCCAATTGATTACGACTCCGACATCGTTTCTACTCAGCTTGGCGACGATGCTCTTCCGATAGACCTAAGTGATCGAGTCTTCGCACCGTTTCTGACGGTGGATGGCCGCGTTCATGGACCAACGAGCGATTTCTTGCGCGTCCACTGTCTTTCATGGCCGAATGTTTCCACGGCTCGACGCATGGCTTCTGATCTCGCGGCTTGGTTGAGATTTCTTTGCAATGACTGGGAAATT
>JAJYGI010000138.1 GCA_021790735.1 Actinomycetes bacterium
TCCCCCAAAACCTCGACAAAGCATACTTTGCATTAGGATGTTTTTGGGGTGCGGAGAGGATCTTTTGGAAGTTAGACGGCATCTACACAACAGCTGTTGGGTACGCTGGGGGTTTCACACCTAATCCAACCTACGAAGAGGTCTGTAGTTCAAAGACCGGGCATGCAGAGACCGTTCTGGTCGTCTTTGACCCTAAAAAGATAACGTATCGCGAGCTGGTATCTAAGTTCTTCGAGTCTCATGATCCAACACAGTACATGCGCCAAGGAAACGACATCGGTACACAGTATCGCTCCGCAGTATTTGTAGTCGATAATGAACAGAGAGAGGTAGCAAAGGAAGTCTCAGCGATGTATCAAGGACTCTTGAAGCAGAGAGGATTCGGCGATCTCGCAACGGAGATAGTGCCTTTTACGAACTTTTACTACGCTGAAGAGTACCACCAACAGTACCTAGGGAAACATCCATCAGGTTACTGCGGAATCGGCGGCACAGGAGTTAGCTGCCCGTCTGGAGTCCAATGAATCTCGGAGATCCATACTCCCTCTCACTTTCTCATGACCCTAATAAGTAGCTTTATAGAATCGTGACCAGAAGAAGGTTCGCATACACTTAGCGTAAGCATCGCGGGAGGTCTTACATTGATGAACCAGCCAGGGGGCGCAGCCTTTGCAATGGCAATGCGCTCTATGAGACGAGACGACTCTCTGAAGGGATCTCAAATACGTCCCGGTACCGCAAAACGGATGCTTCGCTTCGCTGCTCCATATAAAAAGACACTTGCGTGGTTTTTGGTTCTAATCGCCTTTGACTCATTGATCGGCGTCGCAAACCCTCTGATCTACAGGTCTATCATCAACCAAGGAATAATCGGGAAGAACGCTCACCTAATCGTCCTCTTAGCGATACTAATTGGAACTCTAGCGATAGTTGAGGCCGTACTGTCAATCTTCGAGCGCTACGCGTCGGCCAAGGTTGGCGAAGGTCTCATATATGACATGCGCTCCAAGGTCTTCGCTCACATCCAAGAGATGCCAATAGCGTTCTTCACCAGGACTCAAACCGGTGCACTGATCTCCCGCCTAAACAACGACGTTCTTGGAGCCCAAAGTGCCTTCACAAACACACTATCTTCTGTTGTCTCCAACCTCCTTACCGTAACTTTAGTTCTAGGTGCCATGTTTTTTCTCTCCTGGCAGATAACCCTGGTCTCTTTGGTGATAGTCCCTCTCTTTATACTCCCAGCTAAATGGGTTGGGAAAAAACTATCTGTCATAACGAGAGAGTCGTACAATCTAAACGCTTCTTTGACCAATACAATGACGGAACGTTTCAACGTAGCAGGTGCGATACTAGTAAAGCTCTTCGGAAGCCCAAAACGAGAGCTTGTAGGATTCCAAGGTCGTGCTGCACGTGTCCGAGATATAGGCATCACCCAAGCGATGTACTCGCGCTTCTTCTTCGTCTCTTTAATCCTCACTGCATCCATCGCCACCGCCATCGTGTACGGGTGGGGTGGCGTATTGGCGGTAAAGGGGTCACTAACCGTGGGAACGTTAGTGGCTCTAACTGCCTACTTGGGCCGCCTCTATGGCCCCCTCACATCCTTGTCCAACATTCAAGTAGACGTCATGACTGCACTTGTGTCCTTCGATCGAGTCTTTGAAGTTCTAGACCTTCCTCCTATGATCAAAGAGGCCGAAGACGCCACCGACATCGAAAACAAGGAGTCTTCTATTGAGTTCAAGAACGTTGACTTCACCTATCCAAGTGCAAAGGAAGTCTCCCTCGCATCGCTAGAGTCCGTAGCGGTCTTAGACAACAAGGTCTCACAACAAGTTCTCTTCAATGTATCGTTTCATGCCAAACCCGGAGACTTAGTCGCCCTCGTGGGTCCATCAGGAGCTGGAAAGACTACGCTCTCATCGCTACTTCCCCGACTCTACGACGTAACAGGAGGCTCCATTGAGATAAACGGATTAGATATTCGAAAAGCCACTCTTTCATCTCTAAACTCCTTAGTTGGAGTAGTCACTCAAGATGCTCATCTCTTTCACGATACGATCAGAGCTAACCTCTTATACGCCAAGGCTGACGCCACCGACCAAGAGATGTACGAGGCACTAAGGGGCGCCCAGATCATAGATCTCGTCGACTCACTCGAAGACGGCTTAGATACAGTGGTTGGCGACCGAGGATATCGTCTTTCAGGTGGAGAAAAACAAAGGATAGCGATTGCTCGGCTCTTACTAAAGGCACCCCGTATCGTAGTGTTAGATGAGGCTACTGCTCACCTCGACTCAGAGTCAGAGCTCCAAGTCCAAGAGGCGCTCAAGGTCGCGCTTCGAGGTCGTACCTCATTGGTTATTGCCCATCGTCTCTCAACGGTTCGAGAAGCCAACAAGATCATTGTATTGGAGAAAGGACGCGTTGCTCAGTCTGGAACCCACGAGCAGCTAATGAGAGAAGGGGGTCTATACGCAGAGCTATATGCAATTCAGTTCGAAAAACAGATGGGTACAAACGACTACGGATCCGACTCTACGCTACGAAAAGACATAGAAGAAGAGCCGGATCCAACAGTCACATCGGTTGCGTAAGGGCAAGCCTCATCTCATGAACTTATGACTCCACCAAGTCATTGAACGTCTCAACTATCTCTAGTATCGCACGTGCTAACTGCACTGCATCTTTAGGGTTAAGTTCAACAGCTACCCTAAAGGATGGGCCCATCGCTTGATTTAAAAAGTCAATGTTTAAAGAGTGCTCGTAGGGGGCATGTACAGGATGGTCGAGATACACCGAAGCTTCAGTCGTCGGAAACCAACCGTTACTACCCTTTGCTGACCCCTCTACCTCAACCTTATGGGTTATGTATGTACACATAGTATCCTCTAGCTCAAGTGCTTTGCGTAAAACGCCCAGATCTTCTGCCAACCGTCGTTAGCGGCCTCAACTCGATAGCTCGGACGATCGGTAGCAAAAAAAGCGTGCCCTGCCCCCTCGTAGATGTGGAACTCATGCTCCTTACCAAGCTTTGTAAGCTCATCATCTAAGACCTTTACCTCATCAGGGGAAGGATATGAGTCCTCTTTACCAAAAAGGCCGAGTAGGGGGGCTGATAGATTCGCAGCCTTCCCCATCAACGACTTCACTTTGAGAGGTGCTCCTTCAGGCGGGTCAGCAACCACAAATGCACCGTAGCAATCTACAGCCGCATCAAGCTTTAACGAACACGCTGCCAAGAAGGTCTGCCGTCCACCTGAACAGTACCCTATCACGCCAACTTTGGAGTTAGAGTTAGCCTGCAGCTTTAGAAAGTTAGAGGCTCCGTCGACGTCCCCTACTAACCTTTCGTCAGGAACACCGCCTTGAGCCCTAGCGGTCGCTGATGCGTCATCTGGCTCAGCGCCTGGAGCCTCCCTGTAGTAGAGATTCGGCAGCAGTGCTAGATAACCATTAGCCGCGAACTTCCTTGTGATCTCTTTAGTGCCTTGATCGTATCCGGGCATATGATGAATCACAACAACTGAGCCGTAGGGTCCAGGTCCTAAAGGTCTAGCAAAGTAACCTTCAATAACGTCTCCGTTCGCCCCCGGAAAAAATACTGTCTCCGCCATGACTTTGTCGTATTTTGCCACATATCACCTTTCGATTAGTTCTTAGATTTTTATCATAGGTGGAAAATACAACTAAATCGACGATCTACTTCGTCGATACGCCCCGTACATTGTAACAATACATCCTATCTCACCCCAAAGGACGTGACGCAGACTCATCGTCTATGTCAAGGTCATCATGATCGATCCACATCTTGACGTCCTAACCTAACCTAACTCTAAACCCACAGTCAATACAATGCATCCTCTTACTCTATGAAAGAGTTTGCGCAAACTCATAGAGAAAGCAACTTTCGCAGACTGACTTACTCTGCTAAGCTATCCCTAAGCAACGATTAGAGGGGTCGGAGTGAGTGCGGACGAGGTCATAGCTTTGAAACGAGAGATGGATGAACTCGTAAGCACCATGTGCAAGGCGATGAACGACCCTAAACGACTCATGATACTGTACGCACTGAAAGAACAACAACTCAGTGTTGGAGACATCGCCGACTTGCTTGAATCAAACTACGCAAACGTCTCCCAACACCTCGCAGTGCTTCGAGAACGTGGGCTTGTCGAGAGCTCTCGACAAAGAAATACTATCTACTACTCCCTAAGACATCCTAAAATAATCGACGCTATCGACACCTTGAGGCTGGTCATGCAAGAGGAGATCTCCCGAAGAATCGAGTTATTACACCCCAATTAACTCAGGTCTCGGCGATTAAGACGGTACCACCCAGATTCGTCCATCTTTATCGAAGATATCGTAGTGAGCAACGTCAGTGTCTGCCGGTCCCCGAACTCGCTCACCGCTACAGATATCGAATCTACTTCCGTGTCTCGGACAGGTCACTACCCCTTCTTCGACATCTCCTTCAGATAGAGCTGCACCGGAGTGAGTACAGGCGTTCTCTAGGCATCCAAGCCGCCCTCCGCTACGCCAAATCGCTAAGCTTTTGCCATCGATCTCAAAGGTGCCGAGTAGTCCTAGTCTTCCGGCTGTCTCTGAAGTCTCCATTACTGCTATAGCTTCCCGTAGTCCAGTATCAGCGGAGGCCAGTCGACGAAGCAACGCCCCTCCAATCGCGCCATCGGAGCTAACCAAGTTAAAGCCTGATCTCTCCGCCAACAACCATAGTCGCTGATCAGGTACGTCGATACAGCCACACACTAGCACTGTAGGAGCAGCTTCTTTTATCGTTTGAGCCAGTTGCGCTACCTTTTCGACCTCGTGTGGAACTGGAACAACAACCGCTACCACACCTTTGACACCGAGATCCAACCGGTCACCCATAACTTCGACATCGAAGTCAAAAGACACAGCATAGTTAGAGCGCCTTTTTAGTATCTGAAGAGATCTCTTTGTTGCAGGGGACACAGTCTTAGACACCAAGACGGTGCCCCCTTTGTCGTTACCTTGATCAATTACCACTATATGAATAGAGTTATATCAGCATCGGCAGCCATATCGATAAAGCTCGCCGCTCCTATGGGAATACTCACTCCGTCAATAAAGTCATCTTTACTGAGCCCATACAGATCCATCGTCATCTGACATGGATGCATGCGTACACCGAGGTCTTGCGCCATCTCCAAAAGCTCCTTAGGCGACGCCACCTTGTACTCATTAGCGAGCATCTTTATCATCTTGGTACCTGCACCACCAAAGTGTATCTTGCCAAGCTTGAGATGATCAGTTCCCCCTGGATCAACGAGCGACTCAGCCTTTTGCATCCAGTTCTTTCCTGTAACTCGGATCTCATTCTTCTGCAAGACTCTAAGACCCCAGAAGGTGAAGAATACGTCTACCTCAAGACCCGAAGCTGCTGCCGTACTTGCGAGAATGAGTACTGGCCACACTCTATCTAGGTCCGAACTCCAACAGATCATCGCCATCTTCTTGGCTCTCCCGAAGTCATTTACATTAATGTCATCAGACATCTGATACCCCCCTTATCTAAAAACTACTTTGGACTACGTCCTAAAACTTTCAACGACACCTACCGAGGTGCCCAACTTGTCGGTGAACTTTCCGGCTATGACTACTCTTCGCATCGAAAACAGCGAAGTCCTGTTTCATCAATAAGGTCTCTGTAATGGTCCATTGCCTCCTTCCCGGTCGCTAGATAGCTCAGCTCTTCAGTCTTGTCTAGACGCACTCGATAGAACCACCCGGTAACGTAGGGGTCTCGGTTACTAGCTGCGACGTCAAGATCGAAGGTGATCTTATTGTTCTCTAGAATATCACCGCTGACTGGTGAGACAAAGGGGCCCACCCACTTAGCACTCTCAATAGCAGAGAGCGCCTTGCCTCGGCTAACCCTCTTACCGACAGCCTTCCAGCTCACCTGAACCAGTCTTCCACAGCGACTCTGTGCAACGTCTGTCATTCCCAAAGTCGCCACGTCACCGTCTACCTGAACCCAGACATCGTACTCAAGGTCATAGAGTAACTCCTCTGGAACAACGCAACCTGCCCAACTTTGAATAGTCATCTCGATCACTCACTGGTGCAGGAGATGCCCTCGGAGTCCAAAAACTCCTGGTACTTCTCTACTCCTTCGTCTCCTGTTACAAGTAAAGCTTTGTCTGCCTCCCAGTCGACTGGCTTCACCTTTGCTATCCATCCAGATCCATAAGGATCTGCGTTTATGAGTCCAGGATTTGAAGCGAGCTCTGAATTAATCGAGACAATCTCTCCCTCTACTGGACTAGGCACTGGACCTACCCACTTACCGCTCTCGACGGTAGCTACGGACTTTCCGCGCCTTATGGGTTTCCCCTCGCCCTTTAAAGAGACAGATATAACCGTCTTAGCCATATTTTGGGCAACATCTGTCAGCCCAACAAGGATCAAGTCACCATCGGGCTTAGCCCAGACATGCTTCTCCACAACGTAGTAGAGCGCAGCTGGAATATTACAACCATTGACGGAACTCATAGATAAAAGTCTCCTTACCTAGTCAACTACTCAACATATAAAGCTCGGGATGTGCACCGAGCAGATGACTCAGTAACATATCACATCCAACGACTCTAATCTCCCTATTAAACTCCTTTAGGAACGAATCTCCTACGTATCCCGGTTTAATTGGTGACTGATGCGACTCTCCGCATACACCGCAAGTGACACGATAGTAGTTCTTAGAGCCGCTACGCGATATCTCCACGAGCTCCTCATGAGCGTCTACCATATGAGCATGGGTGTCCATAAATGAACCATGAAACTCACAGTTAGGACACTTCGCATCCACCGTTATACCTGCTCCCCATCTTTTACGTCGCCATTACCGTCTCCAACGCTAACGCCTACCAACTGATCACCAATCATCGACTCGTAAAACAGTTCAACGATGTCAACGACCGTAATCTTGCCCTCATTTCCAGTCGTTTTAACCGCATCTGAAAACATTGCATAGTCTTTAGGACACGCAACTACGAAGTAGTCGACTCCAAGTGTCGCAGCCTCTCGCATTCGGTTCTCCGACGGTCTCTCATTCAAGAAGGAGTCGTCCATCCAGATACGTCCGCCACCTGCACCACAGCAGAAGCTATTGTCTCTATGTCTCGGCATCTCCACTAGGTCACAACCAAGGCCAGATATTACTGCTCGCGGTGCATCAAATATCCGATTGTATCTACCTAGATAGCACGGATCATGGTAGGTCACGTTTTTAGACTGTTTCGTAAGTGACAACTTACCCTCATAGAGCA
>JAJYGI010000095.1 GCA_021790735.1 Actinomycetes bacterium
GCCGCATTTCATCTCGACCAAGCGAAAGAGAATCTTTTAGCCTTTCGCAGTTACCATCGAGAAATCTGGCGACAGATCTGGAGCTCTAATCCGCAAGAACGACTCAACAAGGAGATCGGAAGACGTACAGATGTCGTAGGCATCTTTCCTGATCGAGACTCCATCATTCGCTTAGTAGGAGCAGTACTGATGGAGCAAACAGATGAGTGGACTGAGTCCAGAAGATACATGAGCCAAGACGTGCTCTTACAAGTAAACGGCGTTTCATACGCTACAGGAGCCGAAGAACCTCAATACTTCGTCGCAGCAGAACTTCCAGAGGTTCAGATGATGTAGGCTTAATTCCGGATCACCCAGTGGTTCAATACACCACTTCCGTGGACGTGACCGATCTAGCAGAGAGACGGAGAATACTCGTGAGACGAGAGCTTGTTTGGTATTGATCAAGTGACTGAGTGCGATTCATCTAAAGGCTGTTCCAGGACCATATCGGCGACCCATGCTTAGCAGCTGGTGTCAGATAAGCTCTTAGGGTTCATTAGCGAGGGAGACAAGTTGCGATAAAGATCGGCCAGACGGTGCCAAGTCTTGCCTCCTAGGAGAGGCATTTGTTCTCTTGCTTCTTGAGGAGGCTCAGTTGGTACCGTCAGATTTGAACTCAGACCTATCGTATTTCGGGGTAGCAAAGCTCTTCTATACAGGGCAACCGGTGCGTATTTGTTTTCTCTCAAGAGAAGTGTTTCGTAACGTCAACGACCTGCACGACTACCACTTGTCCTGAACGTATGCACTACTGCGCGTTAGCGTGAATCTACAGGTTAATCTAGCACTGTGATAGGCCCTAGGTCTTAGAGAACATAGTTACGCTGTGCAATGTGCCTACAGATAGCTGGATCTCGGTGCCTACCAACCGGTGTAACTTTGGAAAATCTCAGGCGGAACGAGGCCGTGCTCTGCATCTGAGATAGCTTGTCCTAGGATATCAATCGCCCTGTCGATCTCTGCGTCAGTTATGACTAATGGAGGAGTTATCTCAAGCACGTTAGAGCCTACGCAAAATACGGCGACACCTAGTTGAAAAGCCCGATACGATGTAGCAGCTGCAACTGCGGGAGCTGGGGTTTTGTCGTATCTGTCAGAGACAAGTTCTACTCCAATCGCTAAACCTTTCCCTCTGACCTCTCCAACTGTATTACAACTGAGCTGTTTAAGTCCAGCAATAAATCTCTTGCCAGCTTCATCCGCTCTTGCCGGTAACTCTTCATCTTTTATTGTCTTTAGTACCGCTCTGGCTGCTGAGGCCGATATTGGATTTCCCGCTGTCGTTAGCAAAGTCGCTGCTGTTGGATGGTCTAGTATTTCGGGTGGACCTATGGTGGCTGATATCGGTATTCCGTTGCCGAGGGACTTTCCAAAACATGTAATGTCAGGAGTGACGCCGTCGTGTTGAAAGGCATGAAGCAACCCAGTTCTTCCCAGTCCTACTTTCACCTCATCACAGACTAAGAGAGCGCCATTTTTATGGCAGACAGCTTCGAGTTCTTTGAGGAACCCAGAGGGTGGAATGACCAAACCACCATCGTCTAAAATTGGCTCTACGATCACGCATGAGATCTGTTTCGTCTCAAATTCGAGCCTGATTTGTGAGAGTGAGTGTTCCATGGATCCTAGCGCCGAAGGATCGTGGTCTTTGGGCCTATAAGGATTGGGAAAGTCGACGAATATGACCTTAGGGTCGGGCGATGAGTTTCCAGCCTCAACGTGAACGCCTGATGCTCCAAGCGCAAGACCCAAACCCCCGTGGTAGGAGTGGCGAAAGGCAATCATATGTTTCTCGGGGAAAGCAAATCGCACCGCCCGAAGGGCTACATCACATGCGTCACTTCCTGAGTGTCCAATATAGACCTTCCTTCCGACTGGCCCAGGAACGATCTCAAGGAGCTCTTCGGCAAGTGCGACTACCTCGGGGTTTACTAGAGAGAGACCCATTCCTGCCGGCGACTGCAGCGCTTTGGTGACGGCCTCTGTTACTTTAGGGTGACCGTAGCCAAGTCCAGCAGCCGTCCAAGTAGACGTTAGGTCGATAAGCTCCCTTCCTCCGGCCTCTACTAGAGTCGACCCTCGAGCCGACTCTAGTGCCAACGGGAAGAAGCGGAGCTTCTCAATTCCCGCGATAGCAAGATGGTCTCTCTTGTACAGACTTGACGCCTCGGGAGAAAGTTGTTCAAGCCCCTCTGGAAATGTAGAGATCATAGTTGATGACTAGAGATTAGCAGTTGGGAATGGTTCTTGATCGATGCCACTTGAGGCTGGGAACTCCTTCCCTTCTGGCTCGTGTAATGTGGCGTTCAAGCCCTCAAACACCTTG
Source organism: Actinomycetes bacterium (assembly GCA_021790735.1). Lineage (GTDB taxonomy): Bacteria > Actinomycetota > Acidimicrobiia > Acidimicrobiales > Acidimicrobiaceae > Ferrithrix. The sequence goes on from JAJYGI010000095.1 coordinate 2,369, forward strand.
GATGCTAGACCAGGGAAGAGCCATGCGATCGCCAATCCAATAATCATTAAGCCGAATGCTATGAATGGCCCTCCTGCCCAAGAGGTTTGACCAACTACATTGAAGTAAAATACTGCGAGAATCATACCTGCGCCGACTATCGGGATAATAACTTCGATGACCTTATCTCTTCGGTGCTTAATTAGGTGAATGATTGTTCCGATCTCGACCATAAAGTAGGAAACCATTAGACACATGGCGCCAATAATAGAGAAGTAGAAGTACTCGTCTAGGGCTGGATTACCAGATCCCATTACTGGATGTCCTGAAAAGTAAGAGATAAGCCCAATGGCGATGACTGATACAAACACAGCGATAAGCGCATTTTTTGGTTCGCTCTTGTTGTCAAGCTTGCCCCAAGACTTTGGACCTACTCCGTCTCGTGAAAAGGCGAACAGAAGTCTTCCAGCGGTTCCAATAGAGCCTAGCATACACCCAAAGGCTGACATAATAGCTGTAAAGGAGAGTACCAATGAGAACCAGGTACCAACGTACGTGCCTCCGAGCTGAGCTAAAGAGTTTCCAGAACTTGAAAATGCCTTTACTCCTGTAGCGGTTGTTCCAAAGCCAACTGTCTGGGCAAACATGACGACAATGAACAAAATGCTTGTTCCGCCAACTACACCAAGAAGTGAACGAGGAATGTTTCTAGCAGGATTGGAGGTCTCTTCACCTAACGCTGCGCTACCTTCGAAGCCAGCCCAAGAGAGGAAGGCTCCTACCACGGCGCCAAAGATTGCCGTAAAGCTTAAACCGTTAGGCGTGAAGGTCGAAAAATCTAGTCCTCCACCGTGAGCTGCCCCACCTTTGCCAATAATGATTACGGAGAGCACCAGCATAGATATAACCCCCAGTCCTTCGATTGCTAAAAGAACCTTGACCACTGATTTGAACTCTCGAGTTGAGAGCAGCCAGGCTCCTGCAACAGCTATCAGACCGCTAATGATCCAGGGAATCTGGACCGGATGACGTGAACTGCCCTGAACGCTGAGAAGGAATGAGTTAACGAAGGTTCCAACGGCACCTACATTACCAAGACCGAAAAGAGCGTATGTCATCATCACGCCGAATCCAGAGAAAAACCCTGCTCTAGGTCCAACAGTCATACCGACGAGTGCGTATGCACTTCCGGCCTGGTTATATCGTTGGGTTAATCGTATAAATCCATGCGAGATCAGGCCTATTCCGATGGCTCCTAGCACGAAAATAAGTGGTACCGCCTTACCTACCGCAGAAGCAGTACCCTGTCCGTTTCCTGACATGGCTAGCGTAGGTCCGACAATACCTAGCGATAGACCTACTGCTCCCGAGAGAGATAGGTTCCTTTTGGGTTTTTCTCTGATTAGTTCTTGTTTTTGCTTAGTTTCCATTCTGTCCTGCCTCTCATAGATAGTGACCGCCTCATACTTGTGTCTGGATAAGATCTTTTTGATCCTTGGTTTCAAGACACTATTCGATTGGTTAAGTAGTAAGTTAGAAAATCGACTTTTATAGCTGAACGTTATAAAACTTTAACATGTTCGGTTCTTTGATTTGGTGGATTTACATTATGTTCATCATCTGGTAATAAAGTTTGACAAGGGGATGAGTTCTGTCTGATACCAGTTAGAGGAGCTTGAATTAGTCCTAGCTGTCAAGGTATTTGTCCCGTTTGTAGCGTCCCATCCACTGTCACAAACTTACTGAGCTGGGACTTGTGGAACTCATGTGGAGTAGGGATCGAAAGAGGAGATAGCGCGCCTGTAGGTTCAGGAACTGTCCGAGTGATGCTGTTTCTTGATGACGTCTTTTGATGGTGTGCTACATTTGCCTGGGATATCTCTGCATTACGAGTAATTTCTCTTGTACTTCCATTGTAAAGATCTAGATGCATGCCTAGCGCGTCGGTAACGGCGGCCCTGACCGTGTCTGCGAATCCCTTTTGTGGTTGTCTTTGCCTCGTTTCAACATCTACTGTTGCAAATTAATATGGATAAGTAAGATGTCGCGGTTCCCGCTTTATCTACCTTGGTAGGGAAACGTTGGATTGGAGTAAGTGCTAGCCATATTCATTCTCTCTTCTGTTCCGATTTTTGGGTCTCAAACACCTCACGGTAGAGGTCCCGTCCGAAGCTCGTTGGGAGGGCATCTCCTTCTTTCAGCTCGAAGGAGCGCCTGCCATTCGCCTCCCGGATTGCTCGGAGATAAAGGCCGTCCTGTCCGAAGTGCCCCTGTGCCCATGTCGAAAAGTGAAAAAGATGCGTAACAAAGGCGACTCGTATGCCAGCATTTACTAACTCTGATACTACCTCTTCGGCAACTTGGGAACCTTCGATCATGTTCGTTGACGCGAAAGACTCATTGAAGAGCACCATCGAACCTGGCGAGAGGACTTCGACCAGCTCGCTCATACGACGAAGCTCTTCCTCAAACTTACCGACTTCCAGTTCAGCATCCTCTTCTCTTCGATAGTGCGTAAAGACGCCATTGGTAATGCTGAGTTCGGCCTGATTCGCGAGCACGAACATACCACATTGAGCCATAAGTTGGGCTTGTCCGAGACTACGCAAGTATGTAGACTTACCACCTTCATTGGCGCCAGTAATAAGAATAAGTTTGCGTTGTTCGCCGCTCAGGTGGTTACCTACAACGTCCTTGGTTTCATCAAGGACAAGGCGGGCGTCGCGAAGGGAGTCAAAATGCCAAGCCATTGCCTCCATGGGTTGCATGACCGGCAGACAAGTCTTAACCTCAAGTTCTTTCATTCGGTTATACAGATTCACACAACCTAGATAAAAGGCTGTTTCACTCCGAAGACTGCGGAAGAACCCTTCAACCCGATCGCCAGATTCGCCTACAACACTTGCTAACTCTCCTACAGCCCGGTCACGCATCTGTCCTATGACTTGAGCCCCAGCTTCGTCCCGTTCAGCTAGTCGTACGAGGTAATGTTGTGAACGATAGTGCTGCCAGTAGTCTCCTAGACCTCGGCGAGAAGGTGGAGCGTCGTGAGGGATATAGTCGACGCCCATATTTCCTGCTCCAAGGCAGGCACTCACGTGGATCCCTCTATCAAACTTGAGGTCCTGAAGCAACTCCCGAGCTTCAACCAAGAACTCCTTATCGACTTCAGTGATGCAGGCATCAAGCAGTGTTTTCAATCCTCGAGACTGCACCTTAGGACGGAACTGGACAGCTAAGAAGTTGAGCTGTTCTAGGTAGGGAAGATAGAACTCTAAAAGGTCTCGGCCACGGCGTAGGTTACGCTCGTCATGATCGCTTGCGAGGCCATAAGTAAATATCTCTCGCCGAACTTTCCACAGGGCATCACTTGTAAGTTCGTAGATGGTCTGAAACAAGTTCGGATGTGAAATTGCGTCGCAAAGTATCTCTTGTCGATACAAAACGGTATCCGTTGATCTCAGAGAGTCGAGCAGTGCAGCTTGAGCAACTTTCTTGATGAGATCGTCGCCTTGTGCCATGGCATTTATAATTGACTTTAAATGCAGGTCACCATAGACCGCATCTTGGCTTTTGCTCAAAGATTTCTTGTAATCGAATCCACTATCTGCGAACATCAACCTTGCTATAAGTGCCACAGTCGCCTCCGTAGCGAAGCTTGATCCAGCCTATATTTTTCAGCGATACTCTTAGCGTACCCTGTATAAGTAGCTTGACCAGCTAAAACCTTGTAGGTGCGAATCGTAGGATCTTCAGGTTGCACCTGGGTTACAAATCGCTGTGCCTTGCCGACACCTTGGGATAGTCCATCGATGAAGGTTACCCATACGCAGAAAGCACCGACTTTTCCGAGTTGATCTATGACTAGATGAGCCAATTCCTGTGCATCTTGGAGTGTGGTTGAACTAAACAGTTCGTTCAGTACGATTAGGCTCCTCGGCGTTACCTCATCTAGCACAGCCTTTAGTCGTAGTAGTTCGTCCTGCAACTTACCCACCGGGTTGTCCATGGCTTCGCCTCTTTCAAATATCGTCAGAATGTTGTCGATGAGTGGTACTTGAACGTTGTCCCCTGGTACTGGACATCCAATGTGTGCAAGGTAAAGTAGTTGTCCAATCTGACGCGCAAAGGTCGTCTTGCCGCCACTGTTGGGACCAACGATAAAAGCGATCCGCTTGTTAGGACCGATGCAAATATCGTTGCAAACTGGCAGCTGCCGCTTTTTCATCAATTTAAGCGTCAACGCTAAGTCGAAGCCTTCATCGACGTTTATCAGCCAGTCGTTTGCAACAATCTCGGGCAAGGTTAGATTCAAACCACTTGAGCGAAGTCGAGTCGCCAGATCCTCGACTGCAAGGTAGAACCGAAGGTCGCGTGTTATCGTTAGAATATTCGGGTCCAAGAACTCCTTCCACTTATTCCAAAACTTCTGGAGGAGTCCGAACGCCTTTGGATGTAACTTACTCACACCTTCCAAAACCTGTGCTTCGATGTGGTTCACGTACGGGGTTGGACCTTGTAGTCTCCTTTGGCGGTAAGTGCCGATGTCATCTTCCATAAAGCGATTAAATACCTTCTCAACCCTTAAACGAATATCGCTTTCGCCTTTGTAGAGACGGACATCTACTCTACCGACATCTATCACCATGGAGTATTGCACCTCCTTCAACGCTTCAGTGACCTGGTTTATGTCTTGTGCGAGGTCGATGAAGCGCTGCGAGCCACTTAGTTCGTCGAGATATAAACTTAGTTCAGTGAGTCCCCTTGAGGTAGGTTGTCGTTCGTTGAGTACTCCGGTAAGTTCGGTGATCGTATCGCAGTAGAGCTGTGAAGTGTCAAGGAGGTACCGATACTGATACCATCGGTACTGGAGTTTAGAAGTCGTCACAAGCGATCGCTCTACTTTTTTGATTGAGTTGGTAAACCGTTTTATCGAATCGAGGAGTACCGGCGCTTGTAGA
>JAJYGI010000106.1 GCA_021790735.1 Actinomycetes bacterium
TGTTGCACGTGAAGTGGTCTCCGTTGGAGAACAAGGTCTAGATTCCTTGGTATTAGAGTTTGGCGACCGTATATTGATGGCTTCTGGAGATCTGGATCGACAGAAGTTAGGATCTTTGGTTTTTGGGGACGCAGATAAACTTTCAAGACTCAATGCAATACTGCACCCACTTATTCGAGATCGTTTGACGAAGACTCTTACGGCGTGGGAGATCGAGTTTCGATATGACGTGGTCGTAGTAGTTATCCCTCTCCTTATTGAGTCGGGTCCGGATCGATATCCATGCAAAAAGGTCGTCGTAGTGGATGTGGACGAAGACGTCGCACTTAGACGACTCATCGATAGCCGGGATATGACTGAGGAGGAGGCGAGGCTTCGCATTGCAAGTCAGGCTAAAAGAGAAGAGAGACTCGCTATGGCTGACTATGTGATAGAGAACTCTGGTTCTTTGTTAGATCTAGAGACGGAGGTTGATAAGCTGTGGCGCTGGTTGACTTCGTGCCTTGGGGGCACTAACGAGTACTAGGATCTAAGTGTGCCTCCATTCAAAGTTCACTCCTCATACTCGCCAGCGGGTGATCAACCCAAAGCGATAGAGCACCTATATAACGGTGTTCAAAGAGGCGATCGTTTTCAGACCTTGCTTGGAATAACAGGATCAGGAAAGAGTGCAACGGTGGCTTGGCTCATTGAAAAGGTGCAAAGACCGACGTTAGTGATAGCTCCAAATAAGTCGTTAGCCGCTCAACTCGCCTCTGAGTACAGAGCGTTTTTCCCAGAAAACAGAGTTGAATACTTTGTTTCTTACTACGACTACTATCAACCCGAGGCCTATCTGCCTACTTCGGATACCTTCATCGAAAAAGATGCGACTATTAACGATGAGATCGATCGTCTAAGGCACTCTGCGACCTCTGCACTTTTGACGCGACAAGATACTATCGTGGTTGCTTCCGTCTCTTGCATATACGGACTTGGATCTCCCGAGGAGTACAAGAAACAGATTGTGCCTTTGTCGGTAGGCTCGGAGTTTGAGATATCGCAGGTGCTCTCGGCTTTGGTCTCCATAAACTACGAGCGTAACGATATGAACCTTGTTCGTGGTAAATTTAGGCTGCGAGGCGATACCTTAGAGCTTCATCCCTCTTATGAAGAGACTGCCCTTAGGGTCGAGTTCTTCGGCGATACCGTCGAGCGAATTGTGAGGTTCGATGTATTGACGGGAGATATTTTAGATGAACTCCAGGAGTTTGTAGTCTTTCCCGCAACGCACTACTTAGCGGATCCCGACCGTATGCGATCAGCGATTACCTCGATTGAAGACGAACTTGCGCAACGACTGCAAGAACTTGAACGTCTAGGAAAGTTGCTCGAAGCCCAGCGGTTGCGTATGAGAACTCAGTTCGACCTGGAGATGCTCCAAGAGCTTGGTACCTGTAGCGGTATTGAGAACTACTCACGACATCTTGACGGGAGGTCCCCGGGAGAACCTCCTCATACTTTACTAGATTTTTTCCCTAAGGACTACCTCTTGATTATCGACGAATCGCACGTCGCTATCCCTCAGATTCATGGGCAGTATGCTGGAGACAGATCTAGGAAAGAGACACTTGTCGAGTTCGGATTTCGCTTGCCTTCTGCTCTCGATAACCGTCCATTGCGTTTTGATGAGTTCGACGAGAGAGTAAATCAATGTGTGTTTCTCTCGGCCACGCCCTCTAAGTACGAGATAGAACACTCAGATCAAGTAGTTGAACAGATCGTCCGACCAACGGGTCTTTTGGATCCCAGGGTTGAAGTTAGGCCGACGGAGGGTCAGATAGACGACTTGGTCAAGGAGGCGACAAAGCGAATTGAGAGCGGAGATCGTATTCTCGTTACTACCCTTACCAAAAAGATGGCGGAGGATCTTACGGACTACCTCTTGGAGTTAGGGCTTCGTGTCCGTTATCTTCACTCAAACGTCGATACTTTAGAACGAATTGAGATCCTTAGAGATCTGCGAGTCGGAGAGTTTGATATTTTGGTGGGCATCAATCTCCTGAGAGAGGGTCTTGACCTTCCAGAGGTGTCGATGGTCGCAATTTTGGACGCGGATAAGGAGGGGTTTTTGCGCTCCGAGACCTCGCTAATTCAGACTATCGGTAGAGCGGCAAGAAACGTTAATGGCTTTGTGATACTTTACGCTGACCGTGTGACAGAGTCGATGAAGAGAGCACTTAATGAGACTAACAGACGTAGATCTCTACAGGAGCGTTATAACCTAGACCATGGAATCGACCCCAAAACCATTCGTAAGGCAGTCTCAGATATTTTAGATCAACTCCGGCCCGATAGAACTGTTGTTCCTAACTTGAAAAACTCAAGAGTTAGCAAGAAGTATGGAAATTTAGGTGGAGACGAGCTCTCAAGTCTGATTCGTACTTTGGAGAAAGAGATGCACGAGGCGTCTGCGGATCTCCGCTTTGAGTATGCGGCCCGACTGCGAGACGAGGTCAAAGAGCTTACTGCGATGTTGTCGGACTCAAGGTGATTTAATAGCACTTCGGGCTTACCTGAAAGGCGCCTAGACTCCCTCAGTCGGATTTGATAAGTTGTCGAGTGTGTCTAGCTTGTGTTTTAGTTAGATGTGGAATAGTTTTTGTCCATGACGTCTCCGCCACTTTGATATCTGGGAGATTAGCTACGGCAACTAGATGTTGGGCAAAGAGTGTCTCCGTGGTGCCCCGGCTAACAGAACGAAGAACGGAGCTATGAGCGAGTGAGGTTGAGGTTTGTGCGAAGCTTACAAGAGGTGACCGCTTTGAAGTTGAGGTCTTTTGCTGTCTTTATCGCTTAGCATACTTACGCTTGTGTCCTTGGGTGCGATAGAGAATCTTGGCATTTCAACCGCTATGCCTATAGTAGAGCGTCAGTTTGGACATATAGGTCTTTACGGTTGGGTATTTGCGGCCTATAGTCTCTCTTCGCTCTTTGGAGGCTCCTTTTTTGGAGTGTTTGGAGACCGTTACTCACTTAGGAGGTCTCTTGGTGTTGCGGTTGGTGTCTTCGCATTCGGTCTGGCTCTTGGTGGAGTGTCGACATCGATGATGACTCTCGTTGGATCTCGGATAGTGCAAGGTTTTGGCTACGGCGGGTTTGTGGTCCTGCCATACATGATGATAAGCCGCCACTTTGAGGGTAATCAAAAAGCAAAGATGCTTGCCGCTATGGCTAGTGCTTGGATTGTGCCATCACTGTTTATTCCGCCGCTGGCGGGAATAGTGGCCGAGTCTTTGAGTTGGAGGCTGGTATTTTTAGGTGTCGTGCCCATTGCACTGGCGTCGGGTCTTTTGGCAGATCGAGCACTTAGAAAGATTGAGGGAGATCTAAAAAGCTTTGTTCAAGAACGTGCCTCTATTCGACAAGTAGCAGTTAGGTCACTTGGTGGGTTAGGAAGTGCTCTATCGGTCGGCATGATGATCTATAGCATCTCGGTTGAAAACACCTTAGTCAAGTACGTCGTACTTTTCGTAGGAGTTGTCGTCTTTGTAGCTTCGACCGTAAGACTGTTGTCGGCTTCAGAGCTGTTTAGAAAAAGAGACACAGTTTTTATTCTTCTTACCCGAGGGCTTTCAAGCTTTGCATTTTTCGGAGTTGAGTCGTTCTTGCCATTCGTCTTATTTACCGTTAAGAAGATGCCGATTGCAGAGGCAGGGTTGGTTCTGACTGCCTCTTCGTTTTCGTGGACTGCGGGATCTTGGATCCAGGCTAGAGCATCACGGTTTGTCTCATTTAAGGTTCGCGTGGGAGTCGGTCTCGGGATCTTCGTTATCAGTTTGAGCGCCTTGTGGTTGAACTTCTATGACACTAGGCTGCCTGGTGGATTGAGTATCGTGATTTGGTTCGTTGCAGGAGCTGGGATGGGAGTAGTGTATCCTTCGATTACTCTGGCAGGGCTAGGGTCCGCCAAAAAGGGGAGCGATAGTCAGATCTCCTCGTTGCTGCAGATATTTGATACTGGTGGATTTGCTATATCAACTGGTCTCATCGGAGCACTGCTCGCTAGTGGCATAAACAGTCTGCAAGGGGGCGTACGTATCGAGCGCTACGCTAGTAACTACGAAGTATCAATAGTAGTGGCGTGTGCTGTAGCTTTAGCGTCATTATTATTTCTTATTTCTGGTCGGTACTTGTTTTTGAAGTCATAGGCTCCTTTGACTTAGATGAACATAGTCGTGAGGTATATCTTCGTATCTCTGTCGGTCTTGCACTAACCGTATACTTGTTTGTCTCATCGTAACTTAGCAAAAGATCGGCTACTCGCTAACTTGTAAGAGTGTGACATGAAGTCTCTAGGATCAAAAGGTGAGCTTTACGGTATGAATGTGCATGGTGGGAGTAAGGGTAGTTGCCTGAAAAAATAGTAGTTAAAGGTGCAAAAGAACACAATCTAAAGAACATCGATATTGAGATACCTCGGGATAAACTGTCCGTCTTCACAGGCCTATCGGGTTCCGGTAAGTCCTCCCTTGCCTTCGATACCATCTTTGCGGAGGGTCAGAGACGTTACGTGGAGTCTCTGTCGGCATATGCTCGGCAGTTTCTGGGTCTGATGGAAAAGCCCGATGTTGACTTTATCGATGGGCTTTCTCCAGCCATATCCATAGATCAAAAGTCGACATCGAAAAACCCTCGCTCTACCGTTGGAACCGTTACGGAGGTCTATGACTATCTAAGGCTTCTGTACGCGCGAGTTGGAATACCTCACTGTACGAACTGTGGACGAGAGGTTTCTCGACAGACAGCCCAAGAGATTGTAGATCGAATCTTGAGTCTTGAGGATAAGACTAAAGCTCTCGTTGTAGCGCCTCTTGTACGCGGTAGAAAAGGAGAGTACAGCGCACTCTTAGAGGAGTTATCGAAGAAAGGATTCGCTCGGGTACTTGTAGATGGCACTATGTATGAACTTTCCAATAGAAAGGAGATTCAGCTAGCACGCTACGAGCAACATGACGTTGCTGTCGTTGTAGACAGACTCGTGGTGAATGCGAAACAGAGTCGGAGGGTTACAGACTCGATCGAGACTGCGCTAGCTCTCTCGGGAGGATCCGTTGAGATCCATGTCTTAGGTTCAGAGGGTACCACAGAGTCAGTACTTGTGTTCTCCGAAGATCTTGCTTGTAACGTGTGTGGAATCTCTCTAGGCACGTTTGAACCGAGGAACTTCTCCTTCAATACGCCCTACGGTGCCTGTCCGAGCTGTGACGGCATTGGAATGAAGTTCGAGGTCGATCCTGACTTAGTGATACCTGACCCCACGCTGTCGATCCTACAAGGTGTAGTTGCACCTTGGGCAAACCAGAGGTCGTCTTACTTTGAGAGACTCGTTGAGGCGGTGGCCAAGGAGAACCAAATTGCACTAAACGTACCGTGGTCCAAACTTCCTGAAAAACATAGAGAGATTCTTCTTTACGGGGTCGACGCTCCAGTTGTGGTCTCGTACGCTTCTCGATACGGCGGCAAGCGGAGTTTTTCCATGAACTACGAGGGCGTAGTTCCCTACCTCCATCGGCGTCACTCCGAGGCGGAGAGCGAAGCGGCTCGACTCCAAGTTGAAGGGTATATGAGGGAGGTCTCTTGCCCGAGTTGCAGTGGAGCACGACTCAAACCAGAGTCGTTGACTGTCACCGTGGATGGACTTTCTATCTTTGACTTCACCTCTTTATCGGTCTCGGAGGAGTTAAAAAAAATCGCATCGTTGAGCCTGAGTGATAGGCAATGGTCGATCGCTCGCCAAGTTATAAAGGAGATCTCAGGAAGACTTCAGTTTTTAGAAGACGTAGGGCTTGGATACCTAACGCTCACACGCTCAGCCAGAACGCTTTCCGGCGGCGAGGCGCAAAGGATTCGACTCGCGTCTCAGATAGGCTCTGGTCTTGCTGGTGTACTGTATGTGCTTGATGAACCATCTATAGGACTTCATCAAAGAGATAATCGCCGTTTGATCGATACCTTGATGAAGTTGAGAGACCAAGGTAATACGGTTATCGTGGTCGAACACGATGATGAGACAATTCGGGCGGCTGACTATGTTGTTGACATCGGACCTGGAGCCGGAGAACACGGTGGTAACGTTGTCTATGCTGGTGCTGTCCAAGGTCTAATTGAGAGCGCTGACTCTATAACCGGAATGTACCTGTCTGGAAAGATAAAGGTAGAGGTGCCGAAGTCTAGACGCCCTCTTGGTGAACAGCATGTGCTGGTAGAGGGCGCTCGAGAGAACAACTTAAAAGGCGTCGATGTGTCGTTTCCTCTTGGGGTATTTGTCGCAGTTACAGGGGTGGCAGGATCGGGTAAATCAACTTTGGTCAATGAGATCTTGCTGAGATCTCTCAGAGCTTCGGTCTATAACTCAAAAGAGGTACCCGGGAGGCACAGGCGAGTTGTGGGAGCTGAGGCAGTAGATAAGGTTGTCGATATCGATCAGTCTCCCATTGGCCGTACTCCACGGTCGAATCCAGCTACCTATACAGGGGTCTTCGATCATGTTCGGAAACTATTTGCACAGACGCAAGAGGCCCGAGCTCGAGGGTATATGCCAGGCAGGTTCTCCTTTAATGTGAAAGGAGGACGTTGTGAAGCCTGTAATGGGGACGGTACGTTAAAGATTGAGATGAACTTTTTGCCAGACGTCTATGTGACATGTGAGGTGTGTAAAGGGGCTAGATACAATCGCGACACCCTAGAGGTCCAGTGGAAAGGCAAGAGTATCTCAGAGGTCTTATCTCTTGCCATCAGTGAGGCTCTTGAGTTTTTCTCTAACCAACCGAGTATCACCCGATACCTTCAGACCATGGACAAGGTGGGACTCGGTTACTTACGACTTGGTCAATCAGCAACCACACTTTCAGGTGGCGAAGCTCAGAGAGTAAAGCTAGCTACAGAGCTAGCCAAACGCCCTACTGGACATACGGTCTATGTGTTAGACGAACCCACGACTGGCTTACACTTTGAAGATGTAAGAAAACTTTTGCTCGTTCTTCACTCCCTGGTTGACCAGGGGAACACTGTAATTGTAATAGAACACAACCTAGACGTTGTTAAAACTGCAGACTGGGTAATCGATCTCGGACCAGAAGGGGGAGATCTCGGTGGTG
>JAJYGI010000116.1 GCA_021790735.1 Actinomycetes bacterium
AGTATTAACTACCGATGTTTCTTATGCCCTCAACAGCGAGTCCAAAGTAGAGTAGTCCTTCGTTGTAGATCAAAAGCCCCAAGAACTCCGATAAAGAAGCGAGACTTCGAGATCTCATCTATCTGTTCGTACGCTTCGCAGACGACACTTGTGACGGTATTTGCGTTACAGTAAGTCAACTACGACAGTTCGGTACAGATCACCGACCTCAGACACCTTTAAAACTAGCTAATCGGTCTCTTAGGTCACTGGGAAGTGGCGCTGAAAATGTCATGAGTTCTTGAGTAATTGGGTGCTGAAACGCTAACGTCTCAGAGTGGAGAAACGGCCTCTTCAGCGTCTCATCCCCTTTACCGTACACTTCATCACCGACAACGCTATGGCCAAGTCCTGCGAGGTGGACTCTTATCTGATGAGTACGCCCCGTCTCCAAGGTCACAGAGATCAAAGTAGCCGGTCGAGGATGATCGAAGCTCTCAATGACCTCAAATCGAGTTCTTGCCTCTTTCCCACTGCTTGAGACCTCCATCTTTTTGGCGTTTCGAGTAGATCTCCCAATCGGTGCATCGATTAAACCCAAACGAGACTCTAGGTGTCCTTCGGTCAAGGCGATGTACCGTCGCAAGAAAGAATGACTCCGGACATCTTGGCTCAAAGTATCAAAGGATCGTTGGTTTAGAGCAAAGACCATGACACCCGAGGTACCCTTATCCAGCCGATGCACGACTCCTGGACGCAATGGATCACAGTCAATCTCCACCAACTTCGGAAACTTAGCCAACAGAGCCGCAACCATAGTATCTCGCTCGTGCCCTGATCCGGGATGAACAACCTGGGAAGCAGTCTTATTGACGACTGCAACATCTGAGTCAAAGTACACTATGTCGACCTCTAGGTCAGGTCTTGGTTCAAGTTCAAAGCGAGGTGTGACCCAAGGATCGTTGACCTCTATTAGATCTCCCTTGGCGAGCCTTAGCGACTTTGCTATTGAGTTCTTGCCTTGCACATACACTTTGCCGCTAGCGATCATACCGAGAGCATCTGTTCGAGAGATATCAAAAAGCAGTGCCAACGCTCGATCGATCCTTTCACCACCGAGCGACTCAGGTACTACTAAACTCTCCACGTCTCACGCCCCCTGCCCCTTACGTCTCTCCACACCTTCAGATCGCAAAGTTACTATAGCAATCACTATGGCACCGACAACGATCGCGGAGTCCGCGAGGTTGAAGGTCGGCCAAAAGCCACTGTATATAAAGTCTACTACCGCACCTCCGTGGCCACGAAAAATACGATCGCTCACGTTGCCTAGCGCTCCTCCAGCAACTAATCCAAGAGCAACCTTTAGGACAAGCGACCTCACCTTAAACGAGTACACAAGTAGAGCGGCGGCAACTACAACCGCTACGACCCCAATAATACTCCCATATCCGGTAGCTAAAGAGAAGGCAAAGCCGCTGTTGTACTCAAGTCGAAAGTAGAACGGACCTACAATATGAACAGGTCCGTTTTGCAACGCAGCCACAGCGATCGACTTGGTAATCTGATCAACTAAGATCACACAGACTGAGACGTAGATAGCAATGGGCGTTACAGCACGTGCTTTTAGACCAGATGGGAACACAGCCGCTTCTCTATCTTTTGGAAAGTCCACCTTCTTTACACCTCACACAGAGGCGGGCGTAAGGAAGCGCCCTTAGCCTAGCCCGGGGAATCGGATTATGGCACACCTCACAGATGCCGTAGGTTGCATGATTGATCTTTCGAATAGCACCGTCGATCTCCTCTACTGCAGCCCGAGCTTGAGCGGCTAGAGCAAGGTCTCTCTCACGGTCGATGGTGGCTGTTCCGCCTTCTCCCGACTCTTCGTCGAACTGAGTGTCACCCGGTTCAGACTCTTGCGCAATAGTATCAGCTTCCGCCTTAAGTGCAAAGGCTTGAGCGAGGTAGGTCGCTCGCTCAAGATTAAGCAGTTCTACTTGTCCGTCGAGAAACTCGGAGTCAGACAGCTCTTCAAGGTCTTCATCGGGAAGGTTTAGATACTCTTCAACTCGCGCTTGGGCGTTTTCATCTTGAATGTATTGTGTCATCTATCGACCTCAGCATCTCCATGTCCACTTCGGCTAACCACTAAGCCCACACTACATGTAAGGCCTGAGGGCATCTTCGACGCTCTGACAGTGAAACTATCCGACCCGAAGGACCTGCCCTTAGGTACATACATAATCGCTACAGAGTAGCAACTACAACTTCAACTACATGCAGCGAATAAATATTTCTCCGCAGGCTCTTAGATGTCTCTCTGTATTATGTAAACCACCTATCAAGGAGAGTCAGACGCTATGTTTAAATGGTATGTCTCCTAAGAAAACAAATTCCGGATCGAAGAACTACCCTCAAGAGTCGCCACAGGCTAAGTTACCAGAGATTGAAAACCAAATTCTAGAGTTCTGGGAGAAAGACGATACCTTTAAAGCCTCCATTGAACTTCGTGAAAAAGGTGAGAAGGAGTTTGTTTTTTACGACGGTCCTCCTTTCGCAAATGGCCTCCCACACTACGGTCACTTACTCACTGGCTTCGTAAAGGACGCTATACCTCGATACAAGACTATGAGAGGATTTAGGGTCGAAAGGCGATTTGGATGGGACTGTCACGGACTTCCGGCTGAGATGACCGCAGAGAAGGAGCTTGGGGTCACAGACGGACGCATTGGAATTGAGAACTTAGGTATCTCGATCTTTAATGACTACTGCTCTAACTTGGTAAACAGAACAGCAGATGAGTGGCATAAATACGTCAATAGGCAAGCTCGATGGGTCGACTTCGTAGACGACTACAAGACAATGGACATCACATTCATGGAGTCGGTCATCTGGGCCTTTAAGACCCTTTACGACAAGGGACTCATATACGAAGGTTACCGAGTACTCCCATACTGCTGGGAGTGCGAAACTCCACTTTCAAACTTCGAGACCAGACAGGACGACTCCTATCGACCTCGAACGGATCCTGCTGTTACGGTAATGTTTGAGCTGGCACCACTAAGCGAACAACCCAAGAGCTGGTTCGAAGGACGAATTAATCTACTGGCCTGGACGACTACACCGTGGACCCTACCTTCCAATCTCGCCGTTGCCGTGGGTCCTGAGATTACCTATGTAGGTGTCAAGCGGGAAAGCGATGGAAAGATCTACGTACTTGCTAAAGATAGGCTCCCTGCATACGAAGAGACGCTAGGTGAGTTAGAGGTACTGGGAGAACTTACCGGAGCCAGTTTACTTGGTAGAGGGTTCGAGCCTATATTTGACTACTTCAAAGGGCATGAAAACGCCTTTCGTGTCATTAAAGGAGAGTTCGTCACAACTGAAGAAGGTACCGGTATAGTTCAGATCGCTCCAGGTTTCGGAGAAGAGGATCAAGCAGTCTCCGAGGCCGCAGGCATCTCTGTTGTCTGCCCAGTTGATGGACGAGGACGCTTCGAAGAGCAAGTGCGTGACTTTGCCGGAGTTCAAGTCTTTGCAGCCAATCAAGATATCATCAAAGCACTAAGAGCCAAAGGCGTTCTTTTAGATCAAAAAGACTACGAGCACTCTTACCCTCACTGTTGGCGAACGGACACGCCTCTTATATATAAAGCAGTCTCGTCCTGGTTCGTCAACGTAACCGCGATTAAAGACCAACTCTTAGCAAAAAATCAAGAGATCGACTGGGTTCCACCACACGTAAAGAACGGTGCCTTTGGCAAGTGGCTCGAGGGCGCGAGGGACTGGTCGATCACACGGAACCGATACTGGGGTACTCCGATACCCGTATGGAAGTCAGACGACCCTAACTTTCCTCGGGTAGATGTCTATGGATCTCTTGACGAGATTGAAGCAGACTTTGGAGTACGTCCAAAGAACCTACATAGACCCGATATCGATGAGCTGATTAGAGACAACCCCGACGATCCTACCGGAAGATCAAAGATGGTTAGAGTCGAAGACATACTTGACTGTTGGTTTGAGTCCGGATCCATGCCCTACGCTCAACTGCACTATCCCTTCGAAAACCGTGATACCTTCGAGAAGAACTTCCCAGCAGACTTTATCGTGGAGTACATCGGACAGACACGAGGATGGTTCTACACCCTACATGTCCTCTCTGTAGCACTGTTTGGTAAGCCACCTTTTGAGCACTGCATGGCGCATGGGATTTTACTTGGAGACGACGGACGGAAGCTCTCAAAGAGGCTTAAAAACTATCCAGACCCGTGGGAAGTCTTTGAGACCATCGGTGCTGACGCAATGCGATGGTTCCTTCTTTCCTCATCTATTCTTCGAGGACAAGAGGCCGTCTTGGAGAAGTCAGCCATCTTTGACACGTTGAAACGAGTCATTAATCCGATCTGGAATGCATACTACTTCCTAACTCTATACGGAAATGCAGACCAGATGGTAGGTGTTCTTGACTCCTCTTCGAGCGCATTACTTGATCGATACATACTGGCAAAGCTTCACCAGTTAGTGGATCTGGTCACTCGTTCCATGGACAGCTACGACATCTCCACTACAACGACTGCAATCGACGGATTTTTGGATGCTCTGACCAACTGGTACATCAGACGGTCTCGAGACAGATTTTGGTCGAAGTCTGGAGTTGACAACGACATCGATAGTGACAAACAAGCTGCCTACAATACTCTACATACTGTTTTGGTAACCCTGTCTCAGATCTCAGCCCCGCTACTTCCGATGCTCGATGAGTACATCTATCAACGCCTAACCGGTGACCGTAGCGTGCACTTAAGCGACTGGCCAGAGTTTGATTGGCTACCTAACGATAACTCTTTGGTAGAGGAGATGGATCTTGTTCGAGAGACGTGCTCCTTGGGCCACTCCATTAGAAAGGCGAACGGAGTTCGTGCCCGCCAGCCACTTAGCCAGATAACTGTCTCGGGTCCCGATGCTCACTTGCTCTCAAAGTACAAAGATATCATATCGGAGGAGCTAAACGTAAAAGACGTAGTTCTTCAGGACGTCTTCGATAGTCATGCAGAGGTCAAGCTAAACGTCATCCCCGCTAAGGTTGGTCCGCGTCTCGGGTCAGATACACCCAAGGTAATGGCTGCTGCCAGAGCCGGAAGCTGGATTGAAAGAGACGGTGTTGTATCTTTAGCCGACATATCGCTACAACACGGCGAGTACGAACTACTGCTCCGGCCCAAGGATCCGACGTCATCAAGAGTTCTTTCCACCCGGAGCGCTGTTGTAACATTAGAACTAACGTTAGACGACGCTCTAATCTTGGAAGGTGCGGCACGGGATCTTGTTAGGGAGATTCAAGCCGCACGAAAAGAGGCTAACTTCTCGATCACCGATAAGATTGAAGTAGGTATGTACCTAACCGATAGTCGGCTTATCGACGCTGCAAAGCTCCATAAGGAGTACATCAAAGAGCAGACTCTCGCTCTCGAACTTTACGTTGGCGAGTTTAACTACTCAGGCTGGGAGTACGAGGGAGAGATCCTCTCCTCAACCGAGAAAGGCAAGGTGTTTCTCAAAAGAGCCACCGCATAGGGGGAAGACGTTGAACTTATTTTCAACCAAAGTAGCAAAGCGGTTAGCACCAAGGTATCTTGCCCCCGTGGTCGTTGTGACTGTGATGTTACTTGCTTCACGAACGAGTCACCACCCCAGCGTTGTCTTTCCTGAAGCTGGAGCGTTGGCAGTGATCGTCTTTGTCCTAAGGCAAAAGACAGTCTTGGCAAGAGCGTCTCTGATAGTGACACTCGCTACTTTGGATGCAGCTGTAGGTGTTGTACTAGCTAGGTTAGTAAACGTCTCCGCTGTGGGAGAGATAGCTGCATTGGCGTTGGTCCTAACAGAGATCTACTGGCTGCGCTCGTCACTTGTTCCACTTATCTCTGTCACCATGCTTCCGGTCGTTTTTCACATAACAAGCCCCTTCTACGTGCTATCAGTACTTGCAGTAACGGGAGCTCTTACAGCATCAATCACCTTAGAACGTCTACTTACATCCAAAGGCACCGGTAATCACGAAGAGGTCAGAGCGTCTTCAGGCATAGTTGAAGATCACTCAGTTGAGCTCGCTCTAGTCTTTTTTTGCGTTGGAGCACTTTGGATCGTTGCTACTAACCTCTTTCTCCCACTTTTTTTCATGGCCCCGCCTTTATTCGTATCTGCCTTGGACTGGTTCAAAGACCGACGTTACGACTCTAAGTTTCTACTAACTCGAGCCTTCTTGCTTTTCTTCGCTGCGTCGGTCGGCGAAGCAGGCTACCTCTACTTAGGTCACATCCCTGGTTCTATCGCTGCGTTCTTCCTAACACTCCTAATCGCAAGTTGGGTGCATGATCTTCACCCTCCGCTACTTGCTATCTCGATCCTCCCTCAGGTGGTTCATCCAACCCAACCCATACTCTACGTAGTCGGAGTTCTTATCGGTACATTAGCACTGTATATTGGTTGTGCCTTAGCGGTATCTGGTCTCAAAAAGTACCGTGCATATCAACTCTCTATAAAGCTGGTGGCACCTAATCACTTTGATCGCTCGACTGATGTAGAGTAGCAGAACCTTCAGTTATCACGAAATTAGAACGACTCTTAAACGATCAAGAATCAGCACATTCGGGCCCTCGTCAACCCTAACCCGTAGAGCAGAACCCTGACAACGTCTTGCTCATCGCCAAGGTCAAGACACCTCTTCTCGCCAACGGGAAACACATGAACTATTCCTCTCCAACACCCTAAGACGACAAACACTCGGCATCGACGTATCAGTGTGCAATTCAGATCTGAGTGAGTGATCTGTCCTTGAAGCCCAGAGGTTGCTCGGCTCCATAGTTGCCTGCTTTTAGACAGTGACGCATAGGTATTAACTTTCGAACACTCAGTAGACGAAATTGGAGATGAACACAACGTCCCAACTGGTGATCTAAACCTCACTCAAATA
>JAJYGI010000085.1 GCA_021790735.1 Actinomycetes bacterium
AGGGTAAGGCTATACAGATACATCCTTTGGTGTGTGCAGCGTTTAATGCAGACTTCGATGGAGATCAAATGGCAGTACACCTACCGCTATCTCCTGAAGCGCAAGCGGAAGCCCGTGTGCTTATGCTCTCGGCGAATAATATTATCTCACCGGCGACAGGAAGACCGATAACGGTTCCTACTCAAGATATGGTATTTGGAATCTACTATCTGACGACCGAAGTCGCTGGAGACTCTGGAGAAGGGAAAGTCTTTAGACACCTTCATGAAGTGGAGATGGCTTACGAGTCCAAAGAGGTAACTGTCCACTCAAGAGTGAAGTACCGACGTGAAGTTGGATCTGACGAAGACGGTGCTCCAACCTATGAAACTATCGATACTACAGTTGGACGAATACTGTTCAACGAGACTTTGCCAAAGGGCTTTCGTTTCGTCAATGAGCTGATTGGCAAAAAAGCCACTCCAATTGGGTCGATCGTGGAAGAGATAGCTAATAACTATCCAAAAGGTGTAGCTCAGGAGTCGCTCGATAAGATAAAGGCTATAGGTTTTCGATTTGCTTCGCAAAGTGGTCTTACTATTTCGATCAACGATGTTCGCACACCAGCTAATAAGGCAGAGATTATCGATCGCCATGAGAAGGAAGCTCAAAAGGCCGAACAGCAGTTTAAGCGGGGAATCATCACTGACGATGAGCGTAAGCAAAAAGAGATTGAGATCTGGACGGCAGCAAACTCTGAGATCGGTAGGGCTATGGATCAGATGCTTGCGTCTGATATCTTTAATCCAATCAACATGATGGTGGACTCTGGAGCACGTGGAAATGCTCAGCAGATTCGTCAGATATCTGGTATGAAAGGGTTGGTTTCGAATCCTCGAGGCGAGATGATTCCACGGCCAATTGTATCCTCATTTAGAGAAGGACTATCGGTACTAGAGTACTTTATCTCTACACACGGTGCGAGAAAAGGTTTAGCTGATACGGCCCTAAGAACTGCAGACTCAGGGTATTTGACAAGGCGTTTGGTCGATGTAGCACAAGAGTTGATTGTGCGTGAGATAGACTGCGGGACCTCAAGAGGTATCTGGATCGAAGAGGTAAAGCCGGATGAATCTGGGAAACGGTACTATCTTGAGACGAGAGCTTACGGTAGGGTTTTGGCTGAACCCATCACTTTGTCTGATGGGTCTATTATGGAAGCTGGTACCTTACTGACCGATAAATTAGTTGCGGTGCTTCGAAACGATGCCTCGATAACTCGGATTCGGGTTCGCTCAGTGTTGACCTGTGATACGGAGCATGGTGTTTGCGCGATGTGCTATGGACAGGCTCTTGCAGGTGCGGGTCAGATTGAGTTAGGTGAAGCTATAGGTGTAGTTGCTGCTCAGTCCATCGGTGAACCTGGGACTCAGCTGACTATGCGTACTTTCCACCAAGGTGGAATAGCGGGTGAGGATATCACACATGGCCTTCCTAGAGTTGTTGAACTTTTTGAGGCTCGTACACCTAAGGGAGCCGCGATTCTATCTTACAGTTCAGGCGTAGTACGTATCGAAGAGGGCGAGGCTGTTCGAAGGGTAACGGTGGTCTCGGATGAAGGAGAGGAAGAGACCTACGATCTGTCACTTCGAACTCACCTTGAGGTTGTTGATGGCCAAGAGGTGGAAGCTGGTGACGCTCTCGTAGAAGGTCCGAAAGACCCGAAGCAGCTTCTTGAGGTTAAAGGTATTAGAGAGACTCAACAGTACTTAGTAGAAGAGGTTCAAAAGGTCTATCGTGATCAGGGTGTGTCTATTCACGACAAGCACATTGAACTTATTGTCCGCCAGATGCTCCGCAGAGTAACGGTTGCGGAACCAGGCGATAGCGAGTTCTTGCCGGGCGAACGAGTCGATGCAAGAGTTTACGCGGATACTAACCGTGCTGTAGTGGCCCGAGGAGGTAAGCCAGCTGAGGGGAGGCCTGAGTTGATGGGAATCACGAAAGCATCGTTAGCGACAGAGTCATGGCTTTCGGCTGCATCCTTCCAAGAGACTACGAGAGTTCTCACTGAAGCTGCCATAGAAGGTAAGTCAGACTCGTTGTTAGGCCTGAAGGAGAACATCATCATCGGTAAATTGATACCTGCGGGAACGGGAATGAAGAGCTATCGAGCGTTCCAGGTGAGTGCTCCTGATGCAAAACCACTTTCGTTTTGGAGTTCTCAAGACTACGATGATGACTACGGCTACTACTCGGACTATCGAGGTTCTTCGACCTATGATGAGGTAGAGGTAGATGTAGAGGTGAACGAAGAGATTGTCTTTGAGGACGAGACCCCGCCGGATTTGACCGGAGAGGTATAGGTTTTACGGAAATTTCGCGGATGGTTGGCGTTTGTATGATATGATCGACGCTCCATCCGCATAATATGTAACTTTGGTTTGTCTCGGTAGAAAGTATCTTCCGTTGACTCAAATAATTTTCTGAGAGAGGATTGTCGTGCCCACGATCGCTCAATTGGTGCGCAAAGGTCGCGAGACTAAGAGAAGTAAGACGAAAACGCCAGCGTTGAAAGGCTCGCCGCAACGCCGTGGTGTCTGTACCCGTGTCTATACAACTACCCCTAAGAAGCCAAACTCGGCGCTACGTAAAGTTGCCCGTGTAAGACTAACTTCAGGGGTGGAGGTGACTGCGTATATTCCAGGTGTTGGCCATAACCTCCAAGAGCACTCTATTGTGCTTGTTCGTGGTGGTCGTGTTAAGGATCTTCCTGGCGTTAGGTACAAGATTATTCGCGGAACACTTGATACGGCCGGCGTAAAGAATAGGAAGCAAGCAAGAAGTCGCTACGGCGCAAAGAGGGAGAAGTAGTTAAGTGCCACGTAAAGGTCCAATTGAGCGTAGAGAACTAGCCCCGGATCCAGTGTTTCACTCGGTGTTGGTTACCCAACTCACCAACAAAGTTTTGTCTCGTGGCAAGAAAACGGTCGCCCAACACATTGTCTATGGTGCGCTTGAAGAGATCCGAGAGAAGACGGGTAACGACCCTTTGACGGTTCTAAAGCGAGCTATTGAAAATACTAAGCCCGAGCTTGAGGTACGATCAAGAAGGGTTGGAGGAGCGACCTATCAGGTGCCTGTGGACGTGAAGAATCGTAGAGGTACAACCCTTTCAATTAGATGGATTGTTAGCTACTCGCGTGCAAGACGTGAGAAGACCATGGTGCAAAGGTTAGCTAATGAGATACTTGATGCGTCTTCGGGGATTGGTGCATCGGTAAAGAGAAAAGAAGATCTCCATAAAATGGCCGAGTCCAACAAAGCATTTGCCCACTACCGATGGTAACCTCGCGGAAGTTAAGTCTTCGTTGGTTTCTGTTAGTTAACTTAGAGACGCTAGAGTACGTTATGAAAAAGGATTTAGTACAAAAAAGATGACTACCAAGCGAGAGTATCCCATTGAGAGGATACGTAACATAGGCATTATGGCGCATATAGACGCTGGGAAGACGACGACAACTGAGCGTATTTTATACTACACCGGTAAAAACTACAAGATCGGTGAGGTCCATGAAGGCGCGGCCACTATGGACTGGATGCCTCAGGAGCAAGAGCGCGGCATTACGATAACTTCCGCAGCTACTACTTGTTTTTGGAGAGATTACAGAGTTAACATCATTGATACGCCGGGCCACGTTGACTTCACGGTAGAAGTTGAACGATCTCTTCGAGTTCTAGACGGTGCTGTTGCAGTTTTTGACGCGGTCGCTGGTGTCGAGCCACAGACGGAGACGGTATGGCGCCAAGCTAATAAGTACGGTGTACCTCGTATGTGTTTTGTTAACAAGATGGATCGCGTCGGTGCGAACTTCGAACGCTGTGTAGAGATGATAAAGGATCGTCTAGACGCGGTTCCAGTTGTTATTCAACTTCCCATAGGTTCTGAAGGAGAGTTCAAGGGAGTCGTTGATCTCATAGAGATGAACGCTAAAGTCTGGGAGGATACCCTTGGTGAGAAGTATTCTGTTGTAGATATTCCTGAGTCCATGCGTGAAGCTGCCGAGACAGCACATCACGAGTTGATTGATGTTCTTTCAAGTTACGACGATCCTCTTATGGAAGCGTATTTATCCGAGGAGCCTATTACTGCAGAGTTCTTACGAGGTGTAGTTAGGCGGGTTACTATCGCTGGTCACGCGGTTCCTACTCTTTGTGGTTCGGCCTTCAAGAATAAGGGCGTTCAGCCGATGTTGGATGCGGTCGTGGATTTTCTACCTTCGCCGATTGATATAGAGCCCGCCCAAGGTATATCTATGTCGGGCTCTGACCATTTGGAAAGAGTTCCGAGCGATAAGGAGTCCTTTTCGGCTTTGGCTTTTAAGATCATGACGGATCCATTTGTTGGAAAGCTGACCTATTTTAGAGTGTATTCAGGAACTCTTGAAAAAGGTGCTACTGTTTTGAACTCGACGAAGGATAAGAAGGAAAGAATCGGTCGAATTCTTCTTATGCATGCTAACCATAGGGAAGATATAGACACCGTCTACGCTGGCGATATTATTGCTGCAGTAGGACTAAAGCATACTACGACAGGCGATACCCTTTGTAATACGGATGACCCTATTATCCTTGAAGCCCTTGAGTTTCCTGAACCAGTAATTCATGTAGCGGTTGAGCCGAAGACGAAGGCTGATCAAGAGAAGATGGGTAGAGCTCTGTTTGCCCTGTCAGAGGAAGATCCAACCTTCAGAGTCCGTTCTGATGAAGAAACTGGTCAGACTGTAATCTCTGGGATGGGTGAACTTCATCTAGAAGTACTTGTAGACCGTATGTTGCGCGAGTTTAAGGTTGAGGCAAATGTAGGTAAGCCCCAGGTGGCATATCGGGAAACGGTCACAAAATCCGTTGAGAAGATCGAAGAAAAGTACATTAGACAGTCGGGTGGACGGGGTCAGTATGGACACGTCGTTATAAACCTTGAGCCTTTGGGACCCGGTGGTGGTTTCGAGTTCGTCGATAAGATCTCTGGTGGTGTGATTCCAAGGGAGTATATCCCTGCGGTTGGTGCAGGTATTCAAGAAGCTTTACAAAGTGGTGTTGTGGCAGGGTATCCTATGGTTGACATTAGAGCGACCTTGGTGTTTGGCTCTTACCACGAGGTCGACTCTTCGGAGATGGCCTTCAAGATCGCTGGTTCCATGGCTGTTAAAAAAGCTGCCAGGGCTGCGAGCCCGGTACTTCTAGAGCCTATAATGGCTGTTGAAGTTGTCACTCCGGAAGAGTATATGGGTGACGTTATCGGGGACCTTTCCTCTAGGCGTGGAAGGGTCGAAGGAATGGATCAGAGGGGTAATGCTCAGGTTATCCGAGCGCAGGTACCACTCTCTGAGATGTTTGGGTATGCTACTGACCTTAGGTCTAAGACTCAGGGTAGAGCTACCTATTCAATGCAGTTCGGCTCTTACCAAATTGTACCAGATTCGATCTCAAAAGAGATCGTAGCTAGAGTACGTGGTGAATAGACTGTATCAGCCTGTAATAGTCGTGCATGGCGTCGAGAGACGCAACTAGGTATAACGGAGCAAAAAAATGGCCAAGCAAAAGTTCGAGCGGAGTAAGCCTCACTTGAACATAGGAACCATGGGACATATTGACCATGGTAAGACAACTTTGACAGCGGCGATCACCAAGGTCTTGGCAGAGAACAACCCTAACGTGAAGTTCAAGCCTTTTGACCAGATTGATAACGCACCTGAAGAGCGCGCTAGAGGTATAACAATCTCGATCTCCCACGTTGAATATGAGACTGACAAGCGCCACTATGCGCACGTCGATATGCCCGGTCACGCTGACTATATCAAGAATATGATTACCGGTGCAGCCCAGGTTGACGGAGCTATCTTGGTAGTTAGTGCAACGGATGGGCCTATGCCTCAAACGCGAGAG
This sequence comes from Actinomycetes bacterium, assembly GCA_021790735.1. GTDB lineage: Bacteria > Actinomycetota > Acidimicrobiia > Acidimicrobiales > Acidimicrobiaceae > Ferrithrix. The sequence goes on from JAJYGI010000085.1 coordinate 5,929, forward strand.
CACGTGCTCCTCGCTCGTCAGGTGGGTGTTCCCTATATTGTTGTCGCACTTAACAAGTCTGATATGGTAGATGACGAAGAACTTCTAGACCTAGTTGAGCTTGAGGTCCGTGAACTGTTGAGCGAGTATGACTTCCCAGGGGACGATACTCCGGTCGTTAGGGTTTCAGCTCTGAAGGCGCTCGAGGGTGATAAGGAGTGGGAGTCTAAAATTCTTGAGCTCATGGGAGCCGTTGATGACTATATTCCTGAGCCTCAAAGACCGATCGAGCGTCCTTTCCTTATGCCCATTGAGGACGTATTCACGATCTCTGGTCGTGGAACCGTTGTAACGGGTAAGGTTGAGCAAGGTGTTCTAAAAGTTGGTGATGAGATCGAGATCGTTGGTCTTCGAGATACTCAAAAGACTGTGTGTACTGGCGTCGAGATGTTCAATAAGTTGCTTGACGAGGGTATGGCCGGGGATAATATCGGAGCTTTGCTTCGAGGGGTGAAAAAGACCGATGTCGAAAGAGGTCAGGTTCTCTGTAAACCAGGTTCCATTACCCCCCATACACAGTTTGAAGCGAATGTGTACGTTCTCTCCAAGGAAGAAGGAGGCCGTCACAAGCCGTTCTTCAATCACTATCGCCCACAGTTCTACTTCAGAACTACGGACGTGACGGGTTCAATTACTCTTCCAGAGGGTACGGAGATGGTAATGCCGGGAGACAACATAACTATGACAGTCGAGCTTCAAAAGCCGATTGCTATGGACGAGGGTCTCAGGTTTGCTATTCGTGAAGGCGGCCGTACAGTAGGTGCTGGTGCGGTTACCAAGATTATTAAGTAAGTTGTAGTCTGCTGAGGCCTGAGACCTTGGTCTTAGGCCTCTTATCTATCTAAGGTGTGAGTAAATTGGCAGAGTCAGGAAAGCAAAGGATCAGGATTCGGCTAAAGGCTTTTGATCATGAGATAATCGAGAGTTCGACGAAAAAGATTGTGGATACCGTTTTGAGAACTTCAGCTAAGGTAGTCGGACCGGTTCCATTGCCCACCGAGATACATCGGTATACGGTAATTCGATCCCCACATAAGCATAAGGACTCAAGGGAGCATTTTGAGATGCGAGTCCATAAGAGAATGTTAGATATTGTTGAGCATACTCCAAAGACGGTTGACTCTTTGCAAAGACTTGATCTTCCAGCGGGTGTTGATATTGAGATAAAGATCCAGTAGCATGTGAATTTCCGACTCTTGTGTTGGTTTAAGGTGTTAATAGGTTATAATTACCTAGGTTTGATTTGGAAGTCCGATTGAGCCCTGTTGACCGGGGGACCTTTCGGCGAAAGTTTAGCTCCGCCACTTTGGCGGATTATTTGTGTTCGGTGCCAGTTGGCATCAGTATTGGATGAGGATTACTCAAATGACAGCGAAGGCTATCGTGGGTGAAAAAGTTGGCATGACCCACGTCTGGGACGATAACAACAGGTTTATTCCTGTCACTGTTATAAAGGTGACTCCAGTTAGAGTTGTTCGTTCCAAGACAACGGACAGTGACGGCTATAACGCACTGCAAGTGACTTATGGCGTTCGGAAAAGATCGAAGGTCTCGAAGCCGGTTCTTGGTCAGTTTGAAAAAGCTGGAGTAGAACCGGGTGTTGCAATCTTGGAGTTTCGAGATGATGCAAGCTCAGAGTTCTCTCCTGGAGATGAGTTTGGCGCAGAGATATTTACACCTGGTGATAAGGTCGATGTTACGGCCATATCGAAAGGCCATGGCTTTTCTGGTGGAATGAAACGTCATAACTTTAAAGGCCAAGGTGGAGGGCACGGTAATCATAAGCATCACCGGGCTCCAGGTTCGATAGGTGCTTGCGCGACACCAGGAAGAGTCTTTAAAGGTACAAAGATGGCGGGTCAGTATGGTGGCGGAAGTGTTACAACTCTGAACCTTGAGATTGTCCAGGCGGACGTTGAGCGTCAACTAGTTTTGGTAAAAGGCTCTGTTCCCGGTCCTAAAGGCGGACGTGTGGTCATCAGATCCTCTGTGAGAGGTGGCAAGTAGTGTCTAAATTTGCTAAGGAAGCGAGTTTCGAGGCTCGTACAGCTAAGTCTATCGACCGTGAGGGCAATGAGAGTGGATCGGTTGCTTTGAAAGAGTCGATCTTTGGAAGACAACCTAATGTTGCGTTGATGCACCAAGTTGTTGTGGGTCAGCTTGCTGGTGTACGGGCAGGAACGCAGTCGACTAAAACCCGGGCTGAGGTTGCAGGTGGTGGGGCTAAACCTTATCGGCAAAAAGGTACGGGGCGCGCTAGACAAGGGTCGACCCGAGCTCCGCACTTTATGGGTGGAGGTGTGGCTCTTGGACCGAAGCCACGTAGTTATAGACAAAAGACTCCCAAGAAGATGGTCGCACAAGCGCTGTGGGGAGCTCTTTCTGATCGTGCAGCAGCTGGTAAAATCTTTGTTATAGACGGATTCTCGGAGGAGAAGCCTTCTACGAAAGCAGCTGCAAGTTGGCTTTCCAAGATCGATGAACTCGGTTCGGTCCTGCTGGTTGTTAGTTCTGACGATGAGGTCTTGGCGAAAAGTTTTCGAAACTTACCACAGGTTGAGGTGGCGTTTACGTCTCAGTTGAGCGCTTACCTTGTCCTTGTCAATGAAGCGATTGTATTCACTCCGAAGACTCTTGAGTCTATAAACGGTATCGGTTCAATTTCGAAGATAGAGAGTGCGGAGTAGTGATGAGTGGATTTGACCCTTATGCGATCGTGAAACGCCCTGTCGTCTCTGAGAAGAGCTATAAGTTGATGGACGAGAATGTTTATTGTTTTGAAGTAGATGACCGTGCGACGAAAGTTGATGTTCGTTATGCGGTGGAGAAGTTGTTCGATGTGAAGGTCCTCTCAGTCAATACCTTAAATCGCAAGGGAAAGAGGAAACGTAATCGGAAGAACGGGAGCTGGGTAAACGGCAGCTCCAAGAAACACGCAATGGTAAGGCTCGCCGACGGCGACTCAATTGATCTGTTTGAAAAGTAGGAGTTGTAGTGGCAATTCGAAAGAGAAAACCTACCAGCGCGGGACGAAGATTTCAAAGCGTTTCAGACTTTAGCGAAATTACTAAGGACCGGCCTGAAAAGTCGCTCCTGCGGCCTGCTAAATCTTCTGGAGGGCGTAACTCTTACGGTAGGAAGACGTCGCGACACCGAGGTGGCGGTAACAAGACGAGGTATCGGCTTATCGACTTCAAGAGGAATAAAGATGGTGTGCCAGCAAAGGTTGCGGCCATCGAATATGATCCTAATCGTAATGCTCGCATAGCTCTGTTGCACTATCTTGACGGGGAGAAGCGATACATCTTGGCACCTTCGAAGCTTGGCGTCGGTGACACCGTAGTCTCTGGAGTAGGGGCCGATATAAAAATTGGCAATGCCCTTCCTCTTAGGGTTATACCAGTTGGTACTACTGTTCATAACGTTGAACTGAGACCTGGTCAAGGTGGCAAGATTGCTCGTTCTGCTGGAATGAGTGTTCAGTTGGTTGCAAGAGAAGGTGATTACGCGACACTCCGTCTCCCCTCTACAGAGATGCGACGGGTTCCGATCGACTGCCGAGCTTCTATTGGTGAGGTGGGTAACTCTGAGTTTGAGCTATTGTCCGTTGGTAAAGCGGGTAGGAATAGGTGGAAGGGTATTCGACCCCAAACTCGTGGTGTTGCTATGAACCCCGTAGATCACCCACTTGGTGGCGGTGAGGGTAAAACCTCCGGTGGCCGGCATCCTGTATCACCCTGGGGTAAGCCAGAGGGTCGCACCAGGAGTCGGAAGAAGGATTCAGACAAGTTAATTATTAGGCGTAGGCGTACGCGCGGAGCCAGGAGGTAGTTGCTCAGATGCCCCGTAGTTTGAAAAAGGGTCCTTTCGTTGACGATCATCTTCTAAAGAAGGTTGACGCTCTAAATGCGGAAGGTGAGAAGAAAGTAATTAAGACCTGGTCTCGTCGTTCTACGATAATTCCAGATATGGTAGGACATACAGTGGCGGTTCATGATGGCCGAAAGCATGTCCCGGTCTATGTGACTGAGTCCATGGTAGGACATAAGCTTGGGGAGTTTGCGCCCACTAGGACATTTCGTTACCACGCCGGACAAGAAAGGGCTGGAAGGCGAAGATAGATGAGTACTGAGACACTGCAATCTGCTAGAGCTATGCATCGTTCATACCAGATGTCTGCATCAAAGGTAAGGGAAGTTTTAGACTTAATTCGAGGTGAGAGCGTTGTGAATGCGATGGCTAGGCTTTCTCTGACTGAACGAGGTGCAGCAGAGGTTGTTGCTAAGCTGTTGCGTTCCGCTGTGGCTAACGCTGCTAATCTCTACGGGCTTCCCCCAGAGGAGCTTTACGTCTCTGAGACCTTTGCTAATGAAGGTGCTACGTTAAAGCGTTTTCGCCCGCGAGCGAGGGGACGAGCAGGACGAATCCGAAAAAGGACAAGTCACATTGTCATTGAGGTTCAGCGGCTTTCCGAGGATGAGTTGAGGAGACTTAGAGAAAAGAGTCGTGACAATGCTTCAGGAAGACGAGCTAGCCGAGTTAGATCCTCTAGAGGTGAAGGACCGAGCGCATCGCCCAAGGTAAAAGTTACGCAAGAGAACGAGGTGGAGTCGTCAGCGAGCGTTTCTGAATCGGTCGAGATACCAGAGGATATGTTGGCCCCTGAGCATCAAGAGGTTGAGGTTAAAGAGTCCAACGGCGTTGAAACTGTGATTGACGGGGAAGAAGAGAAGAACTGATATGGGACAAAAAGTAAATCCTTACGGTTTTCGCTTAGGTGTAACGACCGATTGGAAGTCGCGTTGGTTCGATGAGCGACACTACCAAGAGTGGATCGTCGAAGACTACAAGATTCGTAAATATCTGATGGAAGAGTTAGAGACGGCTGCGGTTTCGAAGGTTGAGATTGAACGAACAAGAGATCGACTCAAGGTGGATATTCATACGGCTAGGCCTGGGATTGTCATTGGTAAGAAAGGCTCAGAGGCCGAGCGCCTTCGTCAGCATCTAGCTACGATGACGGGTAACCCTAAGGTCCAAATCAATATCGAGGAGATCAAGCATCCTGAGTTGGATGCGACTCTGGTTGCACAAGGTATTGCTGATCAGCTATCTCGTCGTGTCTCCTTCAGAAGAGCTATGAAAAGGGCAATCCAGGTTGTCGAGAAGTCAGGTGGTCAAGGGGTCACTGTTATGTGTTCAGGTCGACTTGGTGGTGCTGAGATGGCTCGCAAGGAGTCATACAGAGAAGGTAGGGTTCCCCGACATACGCTTAGAGCGAACATCGACTATGGCTTCCGTGAGGCTAGAACGACATTCGGTCGAATTGGAGTGAAGGTGTGGATCTACAAGGGCGATATTCTTCCATACAAGGTTTCGGCTGAAGAGAAGGTCGCAGCTTCAGGTTCTTCTCAAGGTGCAGATCGGCCACGTCGTGTGATTACGGCCGGAGGTGGCAGACGGAGGCCCGACCAACCGATTGGTTCTGTTACTCCAGAACCAGATGATGCGATAGAGGAAAGAGCGGGTATTGCTCCTTCAGAGATCCTTGAGACTAGAGATGCTGACACCGATGCGCTCGAGCGTCTTCTTCAGGAGGAAGAGGAAATTGAGCGTCGTACGAAAGACTCGGCTCCTGAGGCACCGCACTTCAAGCGAGAGGTTGATTAAAGATGTTAATGCCAAGAAGAGTACGTCATCGGAAGGTACAAAGAGGTCGGATGGGAGGTGTCTCCAAAGGTGGTAATGAGATCATGTTTGGGCAGTTCGGTATTCAGGCTCTTGAACCCGGATGGATATCAGCTCGCCAGATTGAGGCGGCCCGTATTGCGATGACTCGACATGTTCGACGAGGGGGAAAGGTGTGGATTCGTATCTTCCCAGATAAGCCGGTGACGAAAAAGCCAGCTGAAACTCGTATGGGTTCTGGTAAGGGTAATCCTGAGTTTTGGGTAGCGGTTGTAAAACCTGGTCGTATCATGTTTGAACTTGGAGGCGTCTCCGAGGAACTTGCATTGGCGGCTATGAACCGAGCGATCCAGAAGTTGCCGATTAAGGCACGTTTCATAGTGAAAGACGAGTTGAACTCGGTGTCGGAGGTGGGTGCGTGACGAAGGCAAAGGATCTCCGAGTTTTGGCGGACGTGGAACTTGACGAAAAGTTGGAGGAGACCAAGAGAGAGTTGTTTAATCTTCGATTTCAGTTGGCGACTGCTCAGTCTACCAATACCGCACGTCTGCCGTACTTAAAGAAAGAGGTAGCGAGACTTTCGACTTTAAAGGCCGAGAGAGAGCAGACCTTCTCAGATGATGATGGAGCTAGAAGATGACCGAAGAGAATGCCAGTGAGCGTGGCCGACGTAAAGTTAGAGAAGGCATCGTTGTCTCTAGCGTTATGGACAAGACGGTAGTGGTCGCGATAACCGAGAGGGTGCGCCATCCTCGGTATCAAAGGACGGTTCAACGTACGAAACGCCTCTATGTGCATGACGCTGAAGGTGAGAGTAAGGTAGGAGATACCGTTCGCGTGATGGAAACTCGCCCGATATCTAAGTTGAAGAGATGGCGGCTTGTTGAAGTTGTGGAGCGTGCGAGATGATTCAGCAAGAGACGCGTCTAAAGGTCGCAGATAACTCTGGAGCCAAAGAAGTCCTTTGTATAAAGGTTCTTGGTGGGTCTCGCCGTAGGTATGCAAGCATCGGTGATGTGTTTGTTGCTACCGTAAAAGATGCAATTCCGGGTGCAGCAGTAAAAAAGGGCGATGTAGTTAAGTGTGTGGTTGTTCGCGTGAAAAAGGAGAAGCGTAGGGCAGACGGTAGCTATATTCGTTTCGATGAAAATGCGGCTGTGTTGATTAACGATGCCATGCAACCAAGAGGTACGCGTATCTTTGGTCCGGTTGGCCGTGAGTTGCGTGATAAGCGCTTTATGCGAATTGTTTCACTTGCCCCGGAGGTGTTATAGATGAAAATTAAAAAGGGCGATAAGGTAAGGGTCATTGCTGGCAAGGATCGTGGGCTAGAAGGCGAAGTTGTACGTGTGCTGCCAAAAGATGATCGGGTTGTCGTTGGTGGAGTAAACGTGGCGAAGCGACATACTAAACCCACGTCTGCTACGACTCAAGGGGGTATCATAGATAAAGCGATGCCTTTGCACGTGTCCAATGTGGCCTTGCTTTGCGTTAAATGTGGCCCAACAAGGGTTGGATATACGATAGACGACTCGGGTACCAAGTCTAGGGTTTGTGCAAAGTGTGGTGCTGAACTATGAACGAGGCAGTTGAAGTGACTAGGCCGCGTTTAAAGGAACGTTACGAGAGCGAGATAAAGAAGGCTCTTCAGGAATCTTTAGATCTCTCAAATGTCATGCAGGTTCCTACTCTTGAGAAGATCTCTATTAATATAGGAGTCGGTCGAGCGACTCAACAACCTTCGCTTATAGAGAATGCAATTCGTGACCTAGAGACGATAGCAGGACAGAAGCCTGTTGTCACTAGGGCTAAGAAGTCTGTTGCGGGGTTTAAGTTGAGGGCTGGAAACGCTATTGGAGTCAGGGTTACTCTTCGTGGCGATCGCATGTGGGAGTTCTTTGATAGGGTGATCGCCGTGGCGATACCCCGAATTAGAGACTTTAGAGGTTTGAATCCTAAATCTTTCGATGGACACGGTAACTATACGATGGGAGTCACTGAGCAGTTGATTTTTCCTGAGATTAACTACGACTCTGTTGACGCTACAAGAGGTATGGACATAACAATCGTGACCACTGCTAAGAACGATGCCCATGGTAAGGCGTTGTTAGATGCATTTGGTTTTCCATTCAAAAGAGAAGGAGCGTAGAGGTTCGGTGGCAAAAAAGTCTTTGATAGCCAAACAAGCAAGAACGCCTAAGTTCAAGGTACGAGGCTATACCCGATGCCAAAGATGTGGAAGACCACATGCGGTTTTTAAAAAGTTTGGTTTATGCAGGATTTGCTTGCGAGAGATGGTTCATGCAGGAGAAATTCCTGGTGTTAAAAAAGCGAGCTGGTAGGGAGTATTTATGAGCATGAGTGATCCCATTGCGGATATGCTGACTCGAATTCGTAATGCAAGTTCTGCGAAACATGAGTTAGTGTTGATGCCAGGGTCTAAGGTCAAGGAGAATCTTGCCAAGATCTTAGAGCGAGAAGGCTTTATAGCCGGATATCGCATGTCTAATGAGAGTGATCGTCCGGGTACGGTCTTGGAGGTCAAGTTGAAGTACTCGCCCTCTCGCCAGGCAGCGATAAGCGGGATTCAAAGGGTATCAAAACCTGGACTTAGGGTTTATCGGCGCGCCGACGCTATTCCTAGAGTATTAGGCGGAATGGGTGTTGCCGTTTTGTCAACGTCAAGAGGTCTTATGACTGATAGGGATGCACGTAAAGCCCATATGGGTGGCGAAGTTATCTGTTATGTCTGGTAGAGTGCGAGGGTTATATGTCCAGAATTGGTAAAGTACCTGTACCTGTTCCTACAGGTGTCGAAGTATCCCTTGGTGAAGGGAATACTGTCGTGGTGAAAGGTCCGAAGGGCTCGTTGAGTCGACGCTTCCCTGAACTGGTATCTATCTCGCATGAGGGAGATTTATTGGTGGTCTCAAGGGCTGACGATTCTAGGACTGCGCGATCAATGCATGGTCTGAGTCGTACTTTATTAGCAAATATGATAAGTGGCGTGACGGTAGGTTACGCTCGTAATCTTGATATCGTAGGGGTTGGTTATCGAGCCGCAGCGAAGTCGCCTAAAGAGCTTGAGTTGGCTTTAGGGTTTTCGCATCCAGTTGTTGTGGAGGCTCCGTCAGGAATTGACTTTGCTTGCCCAACTCCTACACGTATTACGGTCTCAGGTATTGACAAAGAGCTTGTGGGCCAGGTTGCCGCCAATATTCGGAAAATTAGGAAACCTGAACCCTATAAAGGTAAGGGTGTTCGTTATGAGAACGAGAAGGTTCTCCGTAAAGTCGGCAAGGCCGGCAAGTAGATATAGGAGATTTAGATGTCGGATAGGTCCCATGTCTCTGTCAAGAGGAGACAAAAGCGACACTTTAGAGTTAGAAAGTTTATTGTAGGCTCGTCGCAACGTCCACGCTTGGCGGTCTATCGTTCTAATCAGCATATGGTGGCGCAGATTATCGATGACTCTACGAGCACCACTTTGGCGTTTGCTTCTACATACGACGCAGTGTTCAAAGGGTCAAAGACCGGTAACATCGACGCTGCTAAAAAAGTCGGTAGTCTTATTGCAGAACGCGGCAAAGAAGCCGGAGTGTCTACAGTTGTGTTTGATCGCGGCGGTTTCGCCTACCATGGTAGAGTAGCCGCTGTTGCAGAGTCCGCCCGAGAAGGGGGTTTGGTTTTCTAATGCCCGAGTCCGAGTTCGAAGAAAGAACTATTAAGGTAAATCGTGTCGCTAAGGTTGTAAAAGGTGGTCGAAGATTCTCTTTTACGGCACTAATGGTGGTTGGGGACGGTAAGGGTAGAGTGGGTCTTGGTTATGGTAAAGCCAAAGAAGCTGGTCTAGCTGTTCAAAAAGGCATTGAAGAAGCCAAAAAGGCGTTAATTGAGGTCCCTCTTGCAGGAGGTACTATTACTCATCCAATCCTTGGTGAAGCAGGGGCTGGCAGAGTGCTTCTAAAGCCTGCGGCTCCAGGTACTGGAGTTATTGCAGGTGGAGCCGCAAGAGCCATCCTTGAGATGGCAGGTATTAAAGATATTTTGGCTAAGTCGCTAGGCTCTTCTAACGGTATAAATGTTGCTCATGCGACAATTGAGGGTCTGAAGCAGTTAAAGAGGCCCGATGAGATTGCAAAGTTGAGAGGTAAAGCTCCAGATGAAGTGACTCCCGCTGGTGTGCTTCGTGCTTATGAGGCTACGGAAAAGTTAAGGAGTGAGTCGTAACTATGGCGCAGAGGTTGGTTGTTAAACAAATTAAATCTGCAATAGGCACGAAACCTAAACACAGAGGAACCCTACGGGCTCTTGGGTTGCATGGTATTGGTACTTCGAATGAGTTTGCAGATCGTCCTGAGATTAGGGGAATGATTCGTCGTGTACCCCATCTCATAAGTGTTGAGGAGATTGGGTAAGTTGTTACAGACACATGACCTGAAGCCAGCTGTTGGTTCGCATAAAACTCGCAAGAGAGTGGGACGCGGAACCGGAGGCAAGGGTGGCAAGACCGCTGGGCGAGGTACTAAGGGACAAGGTGCTAGAGATACAATACCTTTAGGGTTTGAAGGGGGGCAACTTCCTCTTACACAACGTCTTCCAAAACTAAAAGGGTTTAACAACCCGTTTCGGGTGACGTATAGCGTTGTGAATCTTTCTACTTTGGAGTTGCTCGCATCACAAGGCGTTGTGGTTGTCGACCCAGAAGTCCTTTACTCAAGAGGGGTCGTCCGTAAGGGAAGTCTGGTGAAGGTGCTTGCAGAAGGTTCTCTAACAAAAGCTATGACCGTGTCTGCCCATGGGTTTTCTGCTAATGCTGCTTCGGAGATCAGAAGCCTTGGGGGTTCGCCAGTCGTTCTTGAGAAGCCTAATGGTGGTCGACGTGTTCCGGCCCAAGGTAATGCTTTGATGAATCGCTAGTGCTGTAGCACAACGTGTGGTTGATTGTTTCTACTAAGACGTGTTAGATTCATTAATTAGGTGTCTCTATGAGGCTTTGGTGTATTGAATTTTGAGGAGTACGGACTGTGCTGTCAAGCCTGAAGAATGTATTCAGGGTACCAGATCTTAGAAATAAAGTTCTTTTTACTCTGCTAATTATAGCGTTGTACCAGCTGGGAGCTAATATTCCGGTTCCGGGTATTGATTTTCACCAAATTCAGACTCTTGAAGCCCAGGTAAATGGAGGTGTTTTTGGTTTCCTTAACCTTTTTTCCGGTGGTGCGATAGCTAGAGCCGCTCTTTTCGGTTTAGGCGTTATGCCCTATATTACTTCCTCTATCATAATCCAGCTATTGACCACCGTTATTCCTAAGCTTGAAGAGTGGCGAGATCAAGGTGCTGTCGGCGAGAAGAAAATTACACAAACGACGAGGTATCTAACTATTGCGTTGGCCATTATGCAGGCCACTGGTCTAGCATTTATTTTCCATGATGGCGGTACTGGGCTATTGACAAATGGAAAGCCAGTCGATCTGATCCCTTCGTTTACCGTTCCGAGAGTTCTCTTTATTGTTCTCACCTTAACAGCCGGTACGGCTTTGGTGATGTGGATGGGAGAGCTAGTCACGCAAAGAGGGATCGGCCAAGGAATGTCAATCCTAATCTTCGCTAACGTCGTAGCAAGTCTTCCTTCAGCAGGACGGATTATCCTTGCTGATGCTGGACTTTTGAAGTTCGTGGTTGTCTTTGTCGTCGCGGTAGCTATCTTGGTGGCTATTGTTTTTGTTGAGCAAGGTCAACGTCGTATACCCGTAGTGTTTGCACGACGAGTAGTTGGTAGGAAGATGTACGAGGGGGGTAACAGCTACATACCACTGAAGGTGAACCAAGCCGGAGTTATTCCTATTATCTTTGCTTCGTCTATACTATACTTTCCTGTCCTGTTAGCTAGTATCATCCCCTGGACGGCGTTCCGTTCGTTTGTAAATAATCATCTTGTCTCTTCCACGAGCTTGTTCTATATATCGATATACGGTGTGCTTATTGTCATGTTCACGTTTTTCTATGTTCAGGTCTCTTTCGATCCACACCAACAGTCTGAGATCATTCGTAAACAAGGTGGGTATATTCAAGGAGTTCGTCCAGGTCCAAATACAGAGCGGTATCTTGGTCAAATTCTAAATAGGATTACCCTGCCGGGCGCGTTTTTTCTTGCGGCAGTCGCCTTGATACCAGCTATTTTGCTTGCGCTGTGGCACGTTAATAACGTTCCCTTTGCCGGTACGACGTTATTGATCGCAGTCGGGGTCGGTTTGGAGACTTTGAAGCAGGTGGATTCTCAACTAACGATGCGAAACTACGACGGCTTTCTCCGTTAGCGCGAGGTCTAATAGATATGGCAACTCCGACGCGCATCGTTATGCTTGGCAAGCAGGGAGCCGGTAAAGGTACTCAATCGACTCGACTTTCTCATCACTATGTGATTCCTCATATCTCGACAGGGGATATGTTAAGGTCTGCTGCAAGAGGGAGCTCGGAGTTTGGTAGGCTGGCGAGGTCCTATATGGAGAAGGGCGAGTTAGTCCCCGATGAGGTAATAACTGGAGTTGTACGAGAAAGACTAGACGAAGCCGATGCTCGTCTTCGGGGATTCTTGTTAGACGGTTATCCACGTACTCTAGGTCAGGCTCAAGATCTAGAGAAGATTCTTTATCCATCAGATTTAGACATTGTGGTTGATCTTGATGTGCCGACTGAGCTAGTGTTAAAGAGACTTGCGTCTCGTCGTGTCTGTTCAGTATGTGGGGCCAACTACTCCCTAACGGACCGTCCGAAACACGACTGGACCTGTGATAGTTGTGGTGGGGAGGTCGTTCAACGAGAAGACGATACGGAGACGGCTATCCAAAGGCGGTTAGACCTATATGAGACTCAGACAGCTCCTTTGATACGTTACTACCAAGACCGAGATAAGCTAGTGGTTGTGAACGGAGTTGGTGAGCCTGATGAGGTTATGGCGAGGCTTATCTCTGTCATTAACCGTATGCGAGGTAATCCTATTGATCTGTAACTTTGTAATCCCTAGGACATGTTCATGATCCGTACACAAGAAGAGATCTCCAAGATGCGTAAAGCGGGCAGGGTGGTGGCAGAGATCCATGATAAGACTCGAAATGCTATCCGGCCGGGTGTAACTACTTTTGAGTTAGATAAAGTTGCAAGGGACGTTATTGAAAAGCGCGGAGCTAGATCAAATTTTTTGAACTACCATGGCTTTCCGGCGGTCATCTGTACTTCGCCGAACTCGATGATAGTTCATGGGATTCCTGGTGAGTACCGACTCGAAGATGGAGACATTATCTCTATTGATGCGGGTGCCATAGTGGAGGGTTATCATGGGGACGCTGCTTATACGGCAGCTGTAGGCAAGGTATCAAAGGTTGCTCAACGTCTTATTGATGTAACTGAGCGATCGTTGTACGCAGGTATTGATGTGATGTGGCCGGGAAAGCATCTTCATGAGATTGGAAGAGCTGTACAAGAGGTGGCGGAAAAAGAAGGTTTCTCAGTTGTGAGAGAGTACGTAGGTCATGGAATCGGGACCGCAATGCACGAGCCTCCAAACGTTCCTAACTACTGGCCGGGATCCCCAGGACCAAAGATGCGGTCAGGAAATGTGTTCGCAGTTGAACCCATGGTCAATGCGGGAGGACCAGACACGCTTCAGTTAACGGATGGTTGGAGTGTGGTTACAAAAGATGGGGCGCTATCGGCTCACTTTGAACATACAATTGTGGTTACTGATGATGGTCCGGAAATTTTAACTGTTGTGTAGAGAATTGTTACATGGCTAGGTCAATTGGACTAAAGTAGCAACTATAATGACCACTCGGGTGATTTTTGCCTAGATACTGAAGGTACCTTGTCCTGGATCATCGTTAAGTTAGGAGGAGTAAACTGTCGCAACCAAAAGAAGACGTGATCGTAGTTGAAGGAAAGGTTATTGAGCCGCTTCCAAATGCAATGTTTCGTGTTGAGTTAGAGAACGGGCATAAGGTGCTGGCCCACAGTTCGGGAAAGATGCGGATGCATCGTATCCGAATACTTCCAGGTGATCGCGTCCAGGTTGAGTTCACTCCTTACGATCTCACTAGAGGACGTATAACTTACAGGTATAAGTAGCCGTTAGAGGCATAAAAGATTTTTATATGAGACTAGGTGGCTTCGCGAGATGAAAGTAAGACCAAGTGTTAAGACTATTTGCGAGAAGTGCAAAGTCATAAAAAGAGAAAGAACGGTTCTTGTGATTTGCGAGAATCCTAGACATAAGCAGCGGCAAGGATAACTTTATATGGCTCGTATAGCAGGTGTAGATATTCCCAGAGATAAAAGACTTGAGATTTCGTTGACGTATATCTTTGGGATAGGTTTGACCACGTCTCAGACGATCTGCAGAGAGACTCAAGTGGATCTGAACACTCGAGTTAAAGACCTTACCGATGATGAGATAAGCCGTCTTAGAAACTACATAGACCAGAATCTCCGAGTAGAGGGTGACCTGAGACGTGAAGTAGATCAAGACATTAAGCGTAAGATTCAGATTGGGTGTTACCAAGGTCTTAGGCATCGTCGAGGCCTTCCTGTTCATGGGCAACGTACTCATACGAATGCAAGGACTCGTAAGGGTCCAAAGAAGACGGTTGCAGGAAAGAAAAAAGCAGCTCGCAAGTAGCCGTAAAGGTTGATTATATGATGGGAGGGTTTTAGCTTATGGCTAAGCCAAGAGCCGGTGGACGTCGTCCACGCAGGCGTGAAAGAAAGAATGTAGCTTATGGAGTGGCACATATCCACTCATCGTTTAACAACACTATTGTGACGATAACCGACCAGCAAGGTAATGTTTTGGCTTGGGCATCGGCGGGAAATGTTGGATTTAAGGGTTCTAGAAAGTCCACTCCCTTTGCCGCTCAGGTGGCTGCGGAAACGTGCGCTAAACGAGCGCAAGAGCATGGTGTTAGGCAAGTTGAGGTTCTTGTTAAGGGCCCGGGATCCGGTCGAGAGACTGCGCATAGAGCTATAGCAAACGCTGGTATAGAGATAGTTTCGGTTAGAGATGTAACTCCGATTCCTCATAACGGTTGTAGGCCAAAGAAGCGAAGAAGGGTATAAATTACAAAGTGGCACGTTATACAGGACCAGTATGTAGGTTATGCAGGCGAGAGCGGATGAAGCTTTATCTTAAAGGCCCCAAGTGTGACTCTTCGCGCTGCCCAATGGAGTCTAGACCGTTTCCTCCAGGAGAACATGGTCGTGACAGAACGCGACAAGGGTCAGAGTACTCTACTCAGCTTCGGGAGAAGCAGAAGGCTCGTCGTATCTATGGAGTGCTTGAGAAGCAGTTCCGAAATACGTACGAAGAGGCTAACCGTCAGAGCGGTATTACGGGCGAGAACTTACTTCGCATGCTTGAGCTACGTCTAGACAACGTTGTATTTAGAGCAGGATGGGCATCATCGAGATCCCAGGCGAGACAGTTTGTTCGTCATCGTCATGTCCTTGTCAACGACAAGCGGGTAGACATTCCATCGATGCGAGTTAAAAAGGGCGACCTTGTCTCTTTGGTGACCGGATTTGATGAGCAGATAGTTGTTCAGCACAATAGAGATACGCTCGATCGCCAAGTGCCTGCATGGCTTGAGAGAGAAGGCAATGCGGTACGAGTGTTAAATCCTCCACTGCGAGAGCAGATCGACGTTCCGGTTCGCGAACAGTTGATCGTTGAACTTTACTCGAAGTAAGATCTAAGGAGAGAGAGTGTTATTTATTCAGCGTCCCTCCATTGAGGCCCTTGGTGACGAGGTTGGGAATCGTCAGAGGTTCTCTTTTGGCCCGTTGGAGCCAGGTTTTGGTTACACGATAGGAGGTATGCTGCGTCGGGTGCTCATATCGTCGATCCCTGGTGCAGCGATTACTCAGGTGCGTTTTGACGATGCGTTACACGAGTTTACTACGCTTCCGGGCGTTAAAGAGGATGTAACGGACCTTGTTCTCAACCTTAAAGATATTGTTTTTCGGAGTTTCTCAGATGAACCGGTAACGATACGGCTAGATGTGAGGGGTCCAAGAGTAGTAAGAGCTGAGGACTTCGTGGTTTCATCCGATGTCGAGATTGTGAACCCTGATCTACATATCGCCACTCTTTCGCAAAGAGGTCGATTAGCGCTCGATGCGGTTGTTGAGAGAGGAAGAGGCTACTCCTCTGCTGAGAAAAACAAAAGAACCTCTTCTATTGGGATAATTCCAATCGACTCTATTTTTGCACCAGTTAGACGTGTGGCTGTCGACGTCGAGCCAACGAGAGTTGGTCAGTCTACCGACTATGATCAGCTTGTATTGGATATTGAGACCGATGGATCGATATCTCCTAGAGAAGCTCTTGCCTCTGCAGGCGAGACCTTAAAGAATTTAGTGACGTTAGTTGCCGAGATCTCTGAGGATCCACAAGGCCTTGAGCTGTCTGAAGCAGAGATCATTGAGGAGCGTTCTCCAGATCTAGACCTACCAATTGAAGATCTAGAGCTTACTGAACGTCCTCGTAACTGTCTGAAACGTGCTCAAATTAACTCTATTGGCGAGCTAATTATCCGTTCTCCTGAGGATCTTTTGTCTATAACTAACTTTGGTCAAAAGTCTTTGGATGAAGTGGTTGATAAATTGGAGCGAAGAGGATTATCACTAAGGAGTAAGGACTGATGGTTCCTGGAAGACCTAAACGAGGGCAAAGACTCGGTGGTAGCGCAGCGCATCAACGCGCATTGTTGGCCAACCTTGCTGCATCACTGATAGCAGCGGAGTCGATACTTACGACTGAAGCGAAAGCTAAGCGCTTGAGGCCGATCATCGAACGCCTCATAACTAAGTCCAAAAAGGGCGGCTTGCATAATCAGCGGCAGGTCGTTGCGTTTTTGCGTGATAAAGATATGGCTCACAAACTGTTTAGTGAGATCGCTCCGAGATATGATGAACGCCCAGGTGGCTATACGAGAATCTTAAAGCGTGGTCCCCGCCAAGGTGATAACGCTCCTATGGTCGTTATTGAGTTGGTTTGATAGAGTTGAAGGCATAAAGCAGGGCCGTTGGCCCCTGGCTTTATAAGCTATATCTATGCGATGGGCTGCTCTAGTTTCGTACGACGGCTCGCAATTTCACGGCTTTAGTGTTCAACCCAACGGAATCAGTACTGTGGGCGGTAGTTTGGCTACCGCCTTAGGTGTCGTATTTCAAAGCCAGATAGAGCTCGTTGTGGCAGGTCGGACTGATAAGGGGGTGCATGCGGTCGGGCAGGTTGTCTCCTTCGACGCTGATGCACCCCGATCTGATCGATTAGTAAAGTCGTTGAATCGGCTCCTACCGACTTCGGTTCGGGTTCATAAGATTTTGGAAGTTGAGGACTCATTCTCTGCGAGGTTCTCTGCCAAGTATCGTTGCTACCTCTTCCGTGTTAGCAAAGTCGGTAGCGGGTCTCCGTTCTTGGAGAGTCGAACCTGGCAGGTCGGGGAGTTGTTAGATGTTAAGCGTATGTGTAACGCTGCAGGGAGCCTGGTTGGTAGTCATGACTTTAAGGCGTTTTGTAAATCTGGCGGTCGTGATGGCCGTCCTACCAGACGAAATTTGTATGGTATAGAGATCTTAGAGTCGGAAACGTTTGTCGATATTGTCCTGTGGTCGAACTCGTTTTGTCATCAGATGGTGAGGTCTATCGTCTCTCTGCTAGTTGATGTTGGTATTGGTAGATATCCAGGGGTGGTTATCCGTCAAGCTATAGTTAGTGGAGATCGTTCCATGCTACACTCTGTCGCACCACCTAGTGGCCTGTACCTTTTTGGAGTTGGCTATGAACCCTTTAATCTAGAGGCAAAAAGGGTTTGGTTGGAAAGAATCAACTCCTGGTCCTTTTCTGGTCCGGATTGGGTTCTCGGGCGTGTATGATTTTGACTTGTGTCTCGTGCGCAGAGTGCGCCGACTAAGACCGATATTCGGTGAGGATTATGAAGACCGTAGCTACTAAGCAGTCAGATGTAACGAGGCAGTGGTTTGTTGTAGACGCCACTGACATGGTGCTGGGACGACTAGCGACCGAGGTTGCAAGATTACTGAAGGGAAAGCACAAGACCTCTTATGTTCCCTACCTTGACTGCGGTGACCATGTTATTGTTATCAACGCAGCAAAGGTTATGTTAACGTCTAATAAGGCGGAGCGTAAGTTCGCCTATAGGCACTCGGGCTATCCAGGTTCCCTTAGAGCGACTCTTTACAAAGATCTTCTTGAGGATAGACCAGAGTTTGTAGTTGAAAAGGCGGTAAAGGGAATGCTTCCTAAGGGCCCGCTCGGCCGAAAAATGGTAAAAAAGTTGAAGGTCTATGAAGGAAGTACTCATCCTCATGAGGCGCAAGGCGCAGTTCCGATCGACTTTCCCGCAGCCCGAAGAAGCCAAGAGATCACCGGATCTGGAGTATAGGTAGGATAGGTAATGGCAACTAAACCTTTGACACAAAGTACAGGTCGTCGCAAAGAAGCGGTAGCGCGAGTTAGGTTGAGGGAAGGCGGAGGAACGATCCGAGTTAATGGTCGTCCTGTTGAGCAGTACATTCCTTCTTTGACCAGTCGGAACTATGCCCTAGAGCCAATGATGTCCCAAAATTTGTCGGACACCTATGACGTCGACGTCACGGTAGATGGTGGTGGTATCTCCGGACAGGCTGGAGCCATTCGTCTGGGACTCGCTCGAGCTTTAGTTGAAGTAGATCCAGAGCTTCGTTCAGTCATGAAAAAAGCGGGTTTCTTAACAAGGGACGCTCGCGAAAAAGAGTCCAAGAAGTATGGACTTAAAAAAGCAAGGAAAGCTCCTCAATATTCGAAACGATAATCTGTGATTTCATTCGGTACCGACGGTATTAGAGGAGTGGCAAACGCAGAGTTGACCCCTGAGTTGGCACTGGCTTTGGGCGTTGCTTACATGAATATTGTTGATGCGGGATCCGACGTTTTGATTGCTCGGGACACAAGGGTATCTGGTACGATGTTGTCCGCGGCGCTAGCAGCAGGCCTTGCTTCAGGTGGTGCCAATGTCATTGATGTCGGCATCATGCCTACTGGAAGTTTGGCGTTTCTTTGTTCTAACTTAGCAGTGCCAGGTGCGGTGATCTCTGCCTCTCACAACCCTTACCTTGACAATGGGATTAAGATCTTTGGTGCCGGAGGTAGGAAACTTACCGATCAAGAGGAGAGTGATCTAGAGAGACTGTTGCTCGAGGTTGCCTCTTCTGGGGTGCGTGATCGTCCCTCTAATGTAGGAACGATTGTTTCTCGGGACCTCTCAAAGTTATACATAGGGCACGTTGTGGGAGTAGTGGAACGTCGTTTTACCGAGGGTCTTAGGGTGGCGGTGGACTTTGCAAACGGTGCCGCTTATCCGATCGCTCAAGAGCTCCTTGGTGAGTTAGGGTGTGAAATCGTTGCCTCACTGGGGGACTCCCCAGATGGATATAACATAAACAAAGGCGTGGGCTCTACTGCGCCACAGGTTCTAGCTGAACTAGTTCTGCGAAGTGGCGCGGATATCGGGTTGGCATTTGATGGTGATGCTGACCGTCTTATCGCTGTGTCCGACCTTGGCAAAGTGGTAGATGGTGACGACCTTCTTGCACTTTTTGCTCTGGATATGTCTGAACGCGCAGTGTTGGCCAAAGATGCTCTCGCGGTAACTGTAATGAGCAATATGGGTTTAGAGCTGTTCTTAAAAGATAAAGGCATTACCTGTTTTAGGACAAACGTCGGCGACAGATATGTTCTCGAAGCGATGGAGCAACACTCTTTGACTTTAGGGGGAGAACAGTCGGGCCATATCATATTTTCTCACCACGCTACGACTGGGGACGGCCTCCTGAGTGCTGCGCTTCTTCTTGAACTGATTGGGAGAAAAGGTACTAAGTTTTCGAATCTACTCTCGGGGTCGTTTCAGAGGTATCCCCAGATTCTGAATAATGTGTCGATGGGTCACGGCAAGGAAGTTTTGAATCTGCCAGAGGTCTCTAGCGTGATATCAGAACTTGCGCACGGGCTCGGTGATCGAGGTAGGATTTTAGTTAGGGCCTCAGGTACCGAACCTGTTGTTCGAATAATGGTAGAGGCATTTACTCAAGAGCTAGCGCAGGAGTTAGCTCTACAGATTGAAGAGATTATTCGTTCGGTAACGAGAAGATGAGGCGGATAAAGTGTGCGGGATTGTTGGAATCGTTGGAGACAAGGCGACTGCTAAAGCGATAGTGGAGGGTCTTAGACGCCTTGAGTATCGAGGTTATGACTCTGCAGGCATGGTCCTGGCAACAAACGTTGGATTCGAGGTAAAACGGATCGCACAAGACACGTCCTCGATAGCTGCCTTGTCCGATTGGGTGAACGCAACGACAAATTCTGTCAAACTCTCCTCTGCTATGGGACATACGAGATGGGCTACGCATGGCGTTCCATCAGAGATGAATGCACATCCTCATCTCGACTGCTCTGGTCAGTTTGCGGTTGTCCATAACGGTATCGTAGAGAACTACAAAGAAATTAGAGAGCAGCTTATGGCATTAGGACATGAGTTTGCTTCGGAGACCGATACCGAGGTGATAGTACACTTAGTTGAGGAACGTTATCGACTAAATAACGACGTTCGTGAGGCCGTTACCGAGGCCTTTGATGAGCTTGTAGGTTCTATGGCTGTCGTCGTTATGAATCTGAAGGAACCAGAGACGTTTTACATGATGAGACGAATGGCACCTTTGGTGATCGGAACAGATGACAGCAGTCTCTTTGTTGCTTCAGATATTCCAGCGTTATTGGATGGTGTAACTAAGTACTTCTCGGTTCCTGAAGACGCATTGATAACTGGGAGTGTCCGACATGGAAAAGTTGTGTTGGAACCACTCCCGGAGACTCTTGAGGTGGAGTGGGACGCCTCAAAGGTTGATGTTGGCGGATATACGGACTTTATGTCTAAAGAGATTGATGAACAACCTCGGGCTCTAAGCGATACGTTAGCGGGCAGGGTGGACAGAGGTGGATTAATCTCCTTAGACGAACTCAACATATCTCCCGAAGAGTTAAAGACGATTCACAAGATAGTGATCGTGGGTTGTGGTACTTCTTTGCATGCTGGAATGGTTGCCCGATACGCTCTAGAGCACTTTGTTCGTGTGCCTGTCGAGATTGAGGTCTCGTCAGAGTTTCGGTATCGTGATCCCGTACTTAGTCCTACGACTTTAGTGGTTGGAGTGTCACAGTCGGGCGAAACTTTAGATACGATGGTAGCGTTATCTGAAGCAAAGGCTTCTGGAGCCAAGACTATGGTCGTCTCTAATGTTGTGGGTTCGTCAATGGCGAGAATGGCAGACGCAGTACTTTATACCAGAGCAGGTCCTGAGATATCTGTTGCGTCTACGAAGACCTTCATTGCCCAGATCGGAGCGCTTGAGATCTTGGCTCTGTACTTAGCCGATCTAAAACGTACACTTTTCCCTGCTGAGGTACAGGAGCTAATCTCTAAATTAAACGAAGTACCTGAAGCAGTCGGTAGGGCCATCTCCCAGATTCAAGAGTATGAAAAAACTACCCAAGCGCTGTTGGAGTACCAGAGATTTTACTTCATTGGACGAAATGTCGGTTATCCGGTTGCTCTTGAGGGTGCACTTAAGCTTAAAGAGATAACTTATACTCCTTCAGAAGGGTACCCCGCAGGAGAACTTAAGCATGGACCGATTGCAATGATAGATGATAAAGCTGTCGTCGTCGCTATCGCCTCTAAGAGTTCTCTTTACGAGAAGGTATTAGCCAATGTGGAAGAGGTAAGAGCTCGTGGGGCTAAGGTCGTTATCGTTGCCAACGAGGCTCCTGTGGACTCCGAGGTAAGAGGCGATGAAGTATTTTTGGTTCCACGAATCCATCAGCTTTTTTCTCCTATGGTAGACGTGGTTCCACTTCAAGTTATGGCTCACTACATCTCTGTGTCTAGAGGGCTAGATCCCGATCGTCCGCGCAACCTTGCAAAGACCGTTACGGTGGAATGAAGTTAAAGTAATCTGTCGAGTAGGTCCTGTGCCGACCTCTCAACTCGAAAGGTTTCTGCTATGAAGTCACTATTGATGTAAGTTGTCGATCTGTTCAGTTCGAGAAGGGTTCTAGCGAACTTCGAGGTGTGTAAAGGATCGACCGTAGTTGCTCCAAGCTCTGCGGCATGTGCGAGCCCTCCGAGGTTTGAGGTGATAGTCGGGATACCCAAAGCTAGTGATTCAAATGCTACCAGTCCGAAGCCTTCTGGTTCTACCGAAGGCATTAGGACGCCGTCGTACCGACTCATAGCCCTAGAGACCTCAAGTGGAGTTCTCAACGAAGGTACGACTCTAGCATTTGGCGAAGTCTCAATTCGCGTTAATACTTTTTGGGTAAAGTTCCGATCTTTAGCGCTAGGTGATCGATTAAGTGTTAGGTCAACTTGAACCTCGTTGTTACATATGAGATCGAGCGCATCTAATAGAGCCCAAACCCCTTTTTTATACATGAGACGGTTCGGGAAGAGATAGCGAAGCTGTTTTGAACTCCCCTTAGATGTTGCGAACGTATTTTTTAGGAACGGTCGTGCTAGGTAGGGATAGATGTGATGGATCTGTTCGTTTTGTAGACTCAGAACCTCCTTAGCGTGGAGATAGAGGGAGTGTGAGAGGGTGACCACTTTTGAAGAGGTCGGGATCTCGTCTATGGGAAATTGATCTAACTCCCAAGCACTGGAAAAATTGTGCAGTATAACAGCGCTCTTTGTACTGATGGAGTTAAGCCAACCCGGACGATTGTTTAATATGCATAGGTCAACGTGGAGTTCTTGACAGAGAACTGATAAGTCGGAGTAGTTTTTGACATATGCGTGTGGAAGGTCGCCTACCTTGGAGACGGCTTTGGTGGGTGTCGATGAGATGGAGACGACAACGACGTCATGTTTTCTTTTGATAAACTTCGCCCAACCAATCACTAGACGTTCGAGCGCTCCTTCGCCATAGATTGGCAGGAGCTCCGTAGATACGAAGGCGATGCGCACGGATGAAACCCTAGCGGGAAAAGTTCCCGCTTTGTCGGCGAAGTTTGCTCGAAGGGATGCGGTAGGTCGTGACCATTCAAGGTTGCGTACAGGGAGTTGCGATCCTTGGGAGAGCTGTGCTTTTAGGAGTTCTTAATCGTTGAGTTGGTCGTTTATCTGCTTTAACGAACCTTAGGGGAGTAAAAATGCTGAAAATTACTGAAACCACTGGATAAATTTGGTGGGAACGAAGAAATTATTTTACTATTGTCTATCAATCGAAGTTTTTTTATAGTAGATAGTAGTTGTGATAAATTTAGTACAAGATGCAGGCGGTCAGAGATTGATGACATTACATAGGCTTCAGAGAGTGAGTTCCGACTATCTCGTGACCTTGGTTGTAGTTGCAGAGACAGAGAACCTCTCGGAGGCTGCATCGTTACTTGGAATATCGCAGCCAGCAGTGTCTCAACAGCTGAAAGCCCTTTCCCAAGCGGTCGGAGAACGACTTCATGAAAGGTCGGGACACGGAGTGACCTTGACTCGTGCAGGTCGTGAGCTTGCACGCGAGTCCGCATCTTTACTCCGCGGGTATAGAGGAGTAATGGAGTACTTAAACTCACTAGAAAAAGGTGAGGCTGGAGTGCTGTCGGTTGCGGCGTCCAATACCGTGGCTGCTCATGTGCTTCCAAGCTGGCTAATAAAGTTTCGACGTACTTACCCTGGGGTGCGCGTCAGTGCGAGGTCGACAAACTCTGAACTCGTGGTGTCTTCATTGGACAACGGAGAGATGGAGGTTGGACTGATTGAGTCTCCAGAGTACTCACACTCTAAAGAGTTGGTGGAGCGGGTAGTCGGGGGAGATGAACTCGTTCTAGCTAGCTCTCCTGCTCTTTGCGAGTTTACCTCAGAGGAGATCTCGTACAAAGAAATCGAGCAACTTCCCATGGTTTGGAGAGAGAGTGGTTCAGGGGTTCGATCGACCGTAGAGGCTGCAATGATCAAATCCGGAATCTTCCCTCGGACCGTATTTGAACTCGCTGGAGGTGAAGCGGTGAAGGAGGCTTTAGTGGCAGGACTTGGGGTGGGTTTTGTATCATCTTTGGCTGTTGGACGTGAAGTAAAAGACGGTCTTTTGCAGCTGGCGACGATAGAGGAACTCGGCCGTATAACCAGAGCGTTCCGAATAATTTCGAGACCTTTTGAGGAACTTTCGATTCCAGCTCGTTCTTTCTATCAGCTCGTTACTGGAAAGGCATAGGTGTCCGGCACGTCATTTGACGTGGTAGGTGATACGAACTAACTGTGAGGGTTCTTTGCGGTACAGATGTTATAGAGCTTGCTCGAATGGCTGAGGCGTTAGAGAGGACTCCTCGATTAGTAGATCGTATCTTCGATCCGAGAGAGTCCGAGTATGCGTTCACCCACGCTAATCCGACTCCACATCTCGCGGCACGATTCTGTGCTAAGGAAGCTGTTATGAAGGTCTTAGGGAAAGGTATCGGATCAATTAACTTTCGCGATATCGTTGTGGTGCGAGTGTCTCTTGAACGCCCAAAGATCGAGTTGACGAATACTGCTGCTGAATTAGCGCGCGAAGTAGGACTCATAGATCTTGATGTTTCACTTTCGCACTCTGAAACCATTGCGACCGCCATGGCTGTTGGCATTATTGAAGACTAACCTGACTGGGTAATCGGATCTATATCTATGGGGGCAACCTTTTGAAACAGATAG
>JAJYGI010000094.1 GCA_021790735.1 Actinomycetes bacterium
GCTTGATGATTATCAGTCGCTTTACCGAAAGTTTAGACCTCAAAGGTTTGAGGAGGTCTTAGGTCAGGCTCACGTAACTCGGGCACTTAGGAACGCAGTTGCGTCTTCGAAGGTGTCTCACGCTTATCTGTTCTCTGGCCCGCGTGGAACAGGTAAAACCTCAACGGCTCGTATACTTGCTAAAGCTCTAAACTGCGAATCTCCTGTTCTGGGTGAGCCATGTGATAGCTGCGAGTCTTGCGTACTTATCCGGGAAGGGCGGTCCTACGATGTCGAAGAGTTAGATGCCGCATCTAACTCCGGTGTGGACGCTATTAGGACACTCATAGGTACCGTTGCAACTGCAAGTTATGGCAACTGGAAGATCTATATTATAGACGAGGTTCACATGCTATCTCAGGCTGCGTCTAATGCGCTGCTGAAAACCTTGGAGGAGCCTCCACCGCACGTAGTTTTTGTGTTAGCGACAACCTCTCCTAACAAGGTGCTGCAGACGATCCGTTCAAGGACTCAACATTTCGAGTTTCACCTCTTGGATAATGCGATAGCGGACCAGTTGTTAGTGACAATTAGTGAGCGTGGCGGACTTGCTGTAGATCCAGAGACACTTACCTGGGCTCGGAGAAGAGGCAGGGGATCAGCTCGAGATACTTTGAGCTTCTTAGACCAAGCCCTTGCGCTCGGAGAGATACCTGGAGACGACGAAGAAGACGACGTTTTGGAGTTGACTTACAACGTGTTAGCAGGGAAGACAGAGCTGGCGTTAGCCTCCATTGAAAAACTTGCTCAAGGCGGCATGGAACCGTCGGACATTGCTAACGGCATTGTGTCACTTTGTCGAGAGGCTTTTTTGGAACGACTAGGTGTCTCAGGTGTCAACTCGAAGTTAGCTGCCAGAGATGCATTGGAGGGTTCAACATCACCTCTCTCTTCTCTTACTAAGGTGATGGAGGGGCTTGGTAAGACGTCACTGTCGATGAAAGACGGAATAGATCCACTAGCAGTACTAGAGGTGGCGATATTAACTCTAAGTAGTGAGCGGAGCGTGATCTCTGAGAGAACCGCTACGGTGTTACCGCCTAAAGATTTTCAATCTCAAGAGGCACTCGTACAGTTGCAACGGCGGGTTGAGGAGCTTGAAGATACGGTGGACTCTCTAAAGAGCGTGGTTCGGACCTTATCAAACGTAGAAAAGGGTACTGGAACCAATACAAACTGGGCTGCGCCTAAGTTGCCTTCCCGGAGTGACTCGATCGCAGGACTAAAAAAAGCTATTGGCTCTAAGCGCGTCGAGACTCCTTCCCCGGTGAGTGACGTTGAAGGAGTCCAAAGTGGGCGCAGTACTTCAGAGTCTTTGAGTGATCAGAACGAGACAGTCTCAAAGATTGAGTTCGCGGGAGATGCACCAATAGAAAAAGGATTAAAATCTCTACCTTCAAAGGAAAGGTTGACGGTCGACTGGGGCAATGCGATAGTGGAGTCAATGACGCCTAAACTTAGAAGCCGGTTCCAGACGGTTCGGTTCGCCGAGGTAAATGGCGTTGTTGTACGGGCTGTATTTCCAAGTGAAGTGTACCTATCTAGAGCTAATGAAGTTAAAGCTGACGTTCAGAGGGTGATAGCTACGTTCTATGGCCTAGAGGGTGTCAAGATAGAGTTGGGGATAGAGGAGAATCAGCTAAGTAAGAGAGGTGATCACAGTCGAGAAATGCACATCGATACGTCACAGATGTACGATGAGTTTCACTCTGGCACGATAGTAGATATTGCAGATCCGGTAGTCGCTAACGTGCTAGAGGTATTTCCAAACGCTCACCTTCAAGATCGCAAGAGTGAAAGTGGTAGGCAGTAGTTGTACACTCCCTCTGTACAAACGCTTATAGACGAGCTCGGAAGGCTTCCAGGGATCGGCCCAAAGTCAGCTCAACGCATCGCGTTTTATCTGTTGAAGTCCGATAAAGAGAGCGCCCTTCGCCTATCACGAGCAATTGAAGAGTGTAAGGAAACTGTCAAGTTTTGCTCTACTTGTTATAATCTTTCCGAGAGTCAGCTATGTGATATCTGCGAGGATTCCGACAGAGATCGAGGAACTATCTGTCTTGTAGAAGAACCTCGGGATGTGATCGCTATTGAAAAAACTAAGGAGTACAAGGGTCTTTACCACGTTCTAGGAGGAGCCCTTAATCCCATCGATGGTGTGGGTCCAGATAGTATCCGTATTAGAGAACTGCTTGCAAGACTTTCCGCTCATACTGAGATACATGAGGTGATTGTTTGTACAAACCCAAATCTTGAAGGAGAGGCCACAGCTCTGTACGTAGCACGACTGCTAGCCGATAGTGGCATTACGATCTCAAGACTGGCTAGTGGGCTTCCAGTTGGAGGTGACCTAGAGTATGCGGATGAACTTACCTTAGGTCGGGCTCTAACTGGTAGGCGCGTCCTAAGTGGTGAAAGTACGTAAAGTGTTCGAGAAGCCTTAAAGTTACCCTGGAGACTTTGTGTGAACCCACCTGGTCTGTGAGTTCACACCAAAGAGTCAACAGGTGCAAATCGGGGTGGGGAATTTAGAATCAGAGAGTCTCAACTCCCAATAGAGAACTACCAGGCTGTGGCTGGTAGTTATTTGCGGTTATGTACGTATTCTTTTAGGTCTGAGACCGCTTGTTTTCATATAGCCGTTCATCAGCGATATGGAGTAGTTCGTTTGCTGAACTCCCGTCTAGAGGACAGTTGGCTATTCCCGTGGACCATCGTGGCAGGACTATCTCGTTCCCTTCGAAGTAGATACTTTGATGCTCGGTCGACGAGGTTAATCTCTTTGCGAGAGTCAATGCATCTTGTGCTGATCCTGCTCTTGTGATGATCATGAACTCGTCACCACCGTACCGAGCCAACACATCTTCGGTCCTAAGAGAGTCTTCTATGCGCTTTACTGATTCTTGAAGTATAGCGTCACCTGCTAAATGGCCAAATTGGTCGTTTATCGCCTTAAAGCCATCAAGATCTAGGAGTATAAGTGAAAATGTAGTACCGCTTCGCTGTTGGTGAGCGCACGCTAGCGTAAGTTGCTCGATCCCATATCTTCGGTTCCATGTATTGGTCAATGAATCAGTTATCGATGCTTGCTGTACCTCTTGATGGAGTTGAGCAATAAGGAGGAGCTCTGCTACGGGAGTAGCTACTGCTTCAAGGTAAGCGATCTCTTGTTCTCCGAAGCTCTGGGATAAAGGACGATAAAGTACGAGTATTCCCGCTGTTTTTCCGCTCGCCTTTAGAGTAAGGTAGGCTGCTGTCGCGGTGCCGGCATTTGGAGAACCTCCGTATCTTGGATGAGAAGTCACGTCAACGACAACTTGAGTCTGATCGCTCTCCAGAGCGAACCATGGCAAACCCACTCCCTTTTGAAGGACGCTCCCTAAGGGTACGAGTATGGGAGATCCCTCCCAGGCAATGATCCTGAGTGCTTCGCCATTTTGTTCAAGAAGAGCAATCGCCGCCCCGGAAACGTCGAGGTCGGTGCTGAGGAGCTTTAAAATTTGTTCCGCTGTCTTGTTGGGATCAAGAAGAGAGTCGAGCTCTTTTGCAAGACGAGTGAATAGACGCCATCCAGCGGACCTAGCTGCACTGTGTTGTTCTGCAAGAGTTGGTTCGTGACGATGAATGACGTTTCCCTTCTCGCTTTCGATTCTCCCAACAACCTCTCTGACGACATCGGGCAGGTGCAAAACGAGTTGGGGATCAAACTGCGATCCGGCGCATTGAGTGATCTCATCGATTGCGACAGAGAGAGACCGTCCGGAACTATAGGGTCGGTTATCGGTAATTGCATCTAATGCGTCGGCGATCGCTACAATTCGGGCGCCAAGCGGTATGTTCTCCTCTTTTAGCGAGTCTGGATATCCTTGTCCGTCCCAATGTTCATGGTGGTAACGGACAAACGGAGCGGCTCCTGATAGTGATACCGCTTGAGAGACGATATCTGCCCCTATCGTTGAGTGGGTCATCATGAGAGAACGCTCTTCATCTGTAAGTGGACCGGGTTTGCCAAGAATAGACTCCGGTATGCCCATTTTCCCAATATCATGGAGTAGACCAGCAGCGGCTACGAGCTCGAGCTGCTCTCCTTCGACTCCGACTCGCTTTGCAAGCGCACGGGCGTATCTCCGTACCCGTTCTGAGTGACCCGTTGAAGCGTGTTCGCGAGCGTCGTTGATCTTTGTTAACATCTGTAGCAAGGAGTCATGCATCTCCTTCTGATCCTCAACCAGTCTCCTAACTACTAATGCGGAAGCTACATGAGCAGCCATCATCTGGCACAGACGTTCGTCCTCGAGCGTAAACGATCTGGAATTGATCTTGTTCATGAGGTAGAAAGCGCCCTTGTGGCTATCGATTGAAGTAATCGGTACGCCGAGGAAGCTATTGATCTCAGGATGTCCAGGAGGTAGTGGTAGCTCTCCTAAAGCTTTTCCGGTGTCCAGCAAGCGGATTGGTGACTTTGATTGAGCTGTTGCAAGAAGCAGTCCACTGGCGTGGGGTGCACGACCTAGACTCGTAGTCTCGGCTTCTGTAAGTCCGAAGGTCTGAAAGTAGACGTTTTCATTCTGTTCGTTCCAAATCAGTACAGCCCCATAAGCAGCGCCGGCAAGTTCCGCGCCAAGGGCTACGCTGCGTTTTAGGAGGTCTGAGATAGAGTCTTCGGATGTGAGTCCAAGTACGCCTTCTTGTAGAGTAACCATGGCTTTGGCGAGACTGTTTTGAGTTCTCGTGACGTAGCTGTGTACGGTGCCGACAATTAATGCGATTCCATAGATGAGAGCGGTTAGGGGAACAAAGCGTACTGATGGACTTAGGTCATTTCCGGACATTGCTCTTGCTATAAGAGCTATGGTTCCAAGTAAGAACGCTGAGCGAGTTCCTCTTGTCACCGACATAACGACCACGGGGAAGAGATACATTGACCAGAGGATACTTTGCGATCCTCCGGTAAACATGGCTGAGGCGGTGATAAAGGAGATATCTAAAAGAAAAAGCAAGGCGCAAAACCACGGACATCTGATTCGACTCAATTTCAGTAGAAGGTACGCCAGGACGTAAGCAAAAGTCGCAGTGCCAAGGAGCACACCCTCGACTTTGGAGTGAAGCAGTAGTACAGCGAAGAAGTAGAGACTCCCGACGAAAAGACGTGCAATCCAAAGGCGCCCCTCAAGTTCTTTGAGCGAGATCGTAGTTGGGGAGACAAAAGGTTCCGTAGTGGCAGCCGCTAGCCGCCAAATGGTATCTCGCCAAGTGTATGGATGCTTTGTGCTGTTAGAACTCTTCTTCACTATTGCCTCCATTCATCTTTGTATTGGAGACCGTACCATGATATCTCTTCGACAAGAGGAGAGACGGGCTTGAGGTATTGTGGACTCTGGAAAGTTGTGTGATGATCTGAGAAAAGTTCACCATTGAGGATGATTTGAAGTAGAGCACCAAAGGGATAACGTTGAAAAAAGTCTCTGAAATGAACCCCAAACGTCGAAGAGAAGGTTGTGAATCTGAGTTTTAGTTATCCCTTAAGAGGATCTAAGCCTTAGCGTTGGTGTTCTAGGGTTATCTAACACCGATCTATTTCGAGACTAGCTCTTTCGGTTCTTAAACAGTACGGACCTTATGGTAGTAGCGGCATAGGTCCTACTACCTCATCTAAGGCGAAATCTCAAAACTCTTCAGATTTTGTGTTTCGAGAGAAACTATCCGTATATTGCAACCTGAAGCGCTATCTATAGTCCTTGATTTTCGGATCTAAAGGTCGCTTTATTCCGAAAGCGATGAGTCGAGGCTGTTCTATCAGGTAGCCTATCGGTGTTTTCCCGAAACCTCTTGTACTACTTAGATTGAGTGCATCTACCCTGAGACCAGCCTCCATCAAGAGCTAAGGGTAGCTCCAAATAAAAACGGCTATCGTGAAACCTATAGGGCCTCGTACTCCGTCCGAAACGGACTAAGCGGCGCGGTTTTGTCGTGTGACAACTAGTAGTTGAGCTTAGTCAAGGACTCTCTTTCATATGAGTTGTCTTCACATTATGTAGTCTTACGCAATGTCATTATTGGTGGCACGCTACGAAAAGTTGCGCGAACCTCGGCGCTCTTGATTATCTTTTGAGTAAACTCTGAGATCTTTACTTCTAAGTTCATTCCCTTGACGGCTGGACTTACTATCTAGGTACTTCTTGCCGCTATGGTACAAGTGTGAATTGGCACATCTACTTTAATTTTTCCTTAGGGTAGGATTCCGTACTTGTGTACAAATACAACTGCTTGTACCCTATCTCTGAGTTGTAGCTTGTAGAGGACCTTAGATACGTGTGTCTTCACCGTCGCTTCAGATAAAAAAAGCTCATTCCCGATCTCCTGATTCGAAAGACCCTTGGCAATTAGGGCGAGAACTTCCAGTTCTCGAGCGGTTAACTCAGATAGGTGCGGAGGTGGTGTGAGTGCATTCTTGTGATTTTGGTTTACAAAACGAACTAGAGTCTGAGTCACAGACTTAGATAGGGCAGAGTCTCCACTGTGGACAGCACGTACAGCAGCTACGAGCTGTTCAGATGTAGCGTCCTTTAAAAGGAAACCACTTGCTCCTGCTACAAGGGCTCTAAGTACATACTCATCAAGATGAAAGGTCGTGAGTATCAAGACCTTGGTGTCCTTTAGACGCCTGGTTGCTTCAATACCATCTACTTTTGGCATCCGTATATCCATTAAGACTACGTCGGGAAGGCATTGCTTGACAACCTCTACAACGGCTTCTCCATCTCCAGCTTCTCCTATGACTTCAATGTCACCCTCTGCCTCTAGGATAGTTTTTAGTCCAGAGCGTATCATCTCTTGGTCGTCTGCTACTACGATTCTGATCACTCTACGACGCTC
>JAJYGI010000065.1 GCA_021790735.1 Actinomycetes bacterium
AGAAGACTTTCTAGAGGTTTGGAAGCGAACTCGCTACACAGAGACTGAGGCGGGAGTCGACGTTACCGAGAAATCAGAGTGTAGATACACGCAATTTGAACCGCATACAAACGTAGATGGGAACGATACGGTAGACCTAGTACTCGCGGGAGACTTGGCTATCGCCACTTGGACTACGCCATCCTCAGGGAGTGCTCTCTTTCGGCGCAGTGACGAACGGTGGGTGGTCGTAGCCACCGTAGGAGACGACAGTGTTGTACAACGCTGTCTTGATGAGTTGAACATCTAAGAGAATCCCAAGCAGATCTTACATTTAGTAAAACTAAAAATATCGATACGCGTTCGCACGCGACCGTACTTCCACGTAATTGATCCAAGTCACTTCCGTAACACAGGGTTAACTTTGGCGTGACACCGTCGTTACCTTTGAAGCATAAGGTCGTAAAAAGGTCGGTGTAACCCAGGAAAACATTCCGTGAGTTACAGGTGATCTGAGAAGTTGTCAAGGTTAGACATTACAAGTGTCTAGGGTTCCACAGAATGAGTCTTCCATGGCTAATCTGGTTCGGTCCAAGAGGCACGAGCGAACGTAGTTCGTTTCACGGAGGGATAAAAGCCCGGGAGGTCTCAGATCTCTTGGGTGCTTGTCGTTACACCGCCTTTGTAGAGAGAGGTGGCATATGAGTTCTGAGAACAACGACAACACGTTCCCTGAGGTACATGATCGACATGGGCCTGAAGCAAAAAGGGCGCTGGAGCGTGAGGCAGGTCTCTCAACAGAGGCCTTGAGGCGAGAACAGAGATGGGCTCTTGAGATGGGTCTTCAAGGTGCTGACTCGATAGTAGATCGAACAATACCGACTTTCTCCAGAGGAGAGCTTCCACACTACGCAGGCATAAATACATTCTTGAAAGCACCCTACCTAGAGGATGTAAGCAAGTGTGGCGAGTTCGATGTCGTCGTCGTGGGTGCACCCCACGACTCTGGAACAACGTATCGACCCGGCACCCGTTTTGGCCCTCAGGGTATGCGAAGGATGTCAGGACTGTATGGATCCTACAGTTTCGAACTGGGAGTAGATCTTCGAGAGTCCATATCGATCTGTGACGTGGGAGATATATTTACCATTCCGGGCAATATAGAAAAGAGTTTCGACCAGATCTCCAAAGGCGTCTCGCACATCTTTGCTAGCGGTGGACTACCTGTAGTACTTGGTGGAGACCACTCAATTGGGTATCCCACCGTAAGAGGAGTCGCCGAGCATCTAAGCGGAAATCTTGGCATTATTCACTTCGACAGACACGTAGACACTCAAGAGACAGACTTAGACGAACGAATGCACACGACTCCATGGTTCCACGCAACCGATATTCCCAACGTACCGGCAAAGAACTTGGTACAACTTGGAATAGGAGGTTGGCAAGCACCGCGCCCAGGAGTGAAGGTCTCAAGGGAACGAGAGACGACGATAATGACCGTAAACGACTGTGTAGACATGGGTCTCGACGCCGCTATCGAGCGAGCACTGGAAGTTGCTTGGGATGGAGCTGAAGCAGTTTGGCTCTCCTTCGATGTCGACTGTGTAGACGCTGGATTCGTTCCGGGAACTGGATGGCCTGAACCAGGAGGCTTCTTGCCTCGGGAAGTTCTCAAGCTAGTACAGGGTATCTCATCTCAGGGTTTGGCCGGAATCGAGATCGTAGAGTGTTCTCCCCCCTATGACTCTGCAGATATAACGTCACTACTAGGCGTAAGAGTAATCTGTGATGTACTAGGTACTTTGGTTCTCGAAGGCCATCTGCCAAAGAACTCTGAGAAGGCAGTAAAAGGACAGATACGTTGAAGACAAAGGCTGAAAGGGTATTCCTTCTCACATTAGGGTGGGAGTATCTACCAAAGGCCTGGTCTGTTCACGGATGGGATCCAACGGAGTTCCTTACCGAGCCCGTACCAGCAGTAGTAGTTGAGACCGATGAGGGCTATGTACTACTAGATACGGGATTCAACCCTGCACTTATACATGACAAGGCTCTTTACGATCGATTCCATGGGCGAGTAAATGGGGTAAGGGCAGTCCTGCCTCCAGGAGACGAAGATCCTCTGTTGGTTGCACTAGAGGCGATCAATGTCTCTTTAAAAGATATCAAGGCCGTTGCTGTCAGTCATCTCCACAACGATCACGCAGGAGGACTACGACACTTCATCCAAGATGTACCAATCTTTGTCCAACAACGGGAGCTCGACTTTGGGCTCTTTGACTTCCCTAAAGCCGAAGAAAACGGCGTCTTTAGAGTTGACTTCGACGACCCGCGTCTACGGTTTCACACTCTTCAAGGTCACCTAAACGACCAGCCGGAGGAGATCCTGCCAGGAGTAGAGGCCCTGCCAACCTTTGGTCATACTCCAGGACACCAGTCCTTCATAGTAAACTTCCGAGACGGTACGGGGATGGTTTTAGCCTTCGACGCCGCAGACCTAATGGAGAACTTCGAAAAAGAGCTTCCCATCGGCGGTGTGGTCGACGTAGAGCCTGCAACAACGACGGTTCACATAAAGAGACTTAAATCTCTCGCCCTAGAGAGAGGTTACCTACTAGTACCTGGGCACGATCCTCACGTGTGGCCCAAGCTAACCCAACTAGTGCAAGAAAACGGCTACCACGTTCCGAAGCATCTGACAACTGAAGTCCTCTTCTCTTCTTAGAACCCCACCAGATAGGCGATATATCAAGTGAAAATGCACCAGTCGATAAGTTTTGTTACTGAGAGCAGAGCGACTGCTAAAGCGAACCGAGCGAGACGGTGAACGATTAGTCTGATGGTGTTTCTTTGCAATTATTGCTTAGTCTATGAAACGTTCGAATAGACGCTTTTGAGTAACACCTGAGTCATAACCACAGTCAAGCTAGATGGTCTCAATCTCAGCCAGATATCCTCTTCCTTCTACATCATCTAAGGTAGGGGCATAAAGAACTAAGTCATTGGCAGCTAGGAGCTGTCTATGACCCAATCGGTAAGGATATACCACTTCCATCCCAACTTTGATCTGTTGGATTCTTACCTATTCCTTCACTCCCACAAGCGCTGTTGCACAACGAACCGTACACGTGACACATCTAGGAAGTACGCTTCATGCTCAAGAGGTGAGGGGAACGGCCATGCGACTAACTCTCCCTTACGAGGCAACCTTCGATGAGAGACTCGTCGGTACGATCAGGCGAATTTGCGTCACTGAAGAAGCAGCTTGATGCCCACAGCAGAGGAAGAACTCAACGACTGGTGTCACGTCACGTCGTGGAGTGCTTCAAGAGTGGCAGAGATCGGATGTTCATCGGGAACTAACTGCGACATCTCATTTAAAGCAAATCCATAGCTGATTTAACCGTAGGACGTACACGCAACTACTATCTTACCGATTGGTTTGGATAGCCGCATTCCGAATTGGACGAGGTCGTAGATTGCATTTAGCGCTATCGAAACCGAAGACAATAGGAAGTATTCGTATTTCTCTTTTCTCTTACCGCTTGTGCGTGACTATACCCCAGGGAATAAGTAGGCAGACAGTCCCCGACTACCTCAGATATCACTAAGTATTAGGATGTACAAAAATGTTCGGTAGGAGCTCCTATGCAGTGTGTAGGTGAACGTCGATAGCTCCTTCGAGTCTCTACTCTAGAACATTTGTACTATAGTAGAGACGTAGAGCGGAGTTATCTCCTACCACTGCAAGTAACAGCACAGACCTGAGGTATTGATAGTCATAGATTCAAAGTAACGGTACCGGTAATGGTCTTTCGTAAACTGAGTGGCTGGAGCTACCAGTCTCTCAATACACGGCAGTTGCGCTAGGAGACGAAGAGATAGTCACACAACAACGAATTAACGTGTCTGATGGTAAAGAACACACTAAAGAAAGTCACTGGATAGCTCGACTAGGCTCGCTCTTGAGGTCAAGACCCCGAGACCTTTCCATCGCGCTGAGTACTTCGGTACTTGGTACCCTTGCTGCACTATTTGTACCTATATTTGAACGAAGCTATATCGATGCCATAACCTCACACACCTCGCACAATCCGCTCATCTATATCTACGCCCTCATCGCCTTAGCCATCGCATCCTTTGCCCTTTCAGCGCTTAGAAGATACTTCGGTGGGCGGCTGTCGCTAGGGGCTCAACACTTTTTACGTACGATGATCTTTGACCACCTCCAGAGACTTGACTTTGCAGTTCATGACAGGTTGAGAACCGGTCAGCTAGTGTCCCAGGCAAACGCCGACGTATCGCTAATTCAGGGACTTCTGGCTTTCTTACCGCGATTTTTTGGAAATTTGCTCCTTGCCGTCTTGTCAATTGTCGTAATGGCAGTCGTATACTGGCCACTTGCCTTGGTAGAGACAGTCTCGCTAGTTGCAATTACGATCGCATCAATCCACCTGCGTAGAACAATTGTGCCGGCGTCTGAAGTGGCTCAAGAGTACAAAGGACGCGTGAATGAGGTCGTAGAAGAGACCGTTCGTGGTATCGGAGTCGTAAAAGGCGGCGCCTTTGAAGAGACTCAACTTCGAAAACTTCAAAGAGCGGCACGCACTTTGTACAAGGCACGAGTAACTACGTTTTGGCGCCAAGCAAAGTTGCAGTCGATACTTCAGTTAGTCCCGTTACTGACTCAGGCCATCATTATCGGGCTAGGGGGCATAGCCGCCATACATAAACAACTCTCCCTAGGCTCATTTCTCCTCTTTACCACCTACATCATCGAACTTGATGCTCCTATTCGACAGCTCTCTTCGCTGACTGCAATCGCGCAACAAGCCCAAGCCGGTATCAACAGAGTGTTCGATCTTCTTGAGATAAATCCAATGATCGTTGAGCCAAAGAGCCCCCAGGAACTAGGGAATCAACCCCTAGACATCGAGTTCAAAAATGTGAGATTTGCATATCAGCCAGGAGACAACGTACTTGATAACCTCGATCTAACAGTTCATGCTGGGGAGACAGTCGCACTCGTTGGAGCATCTGGGAGTGGGAAATCCTCCGTCGCACTGTTGATACCAAGGTTCTATGACGTTCAAGAGGGTTCGGTAAGGCTCGGCGGTTACGATATCCGAGATCTATCGCTCAAGGAGCTTAGAGCAAAGATCGGTGTCGTCTTTGAGGAAAGTTTCCTGTTCTCAGATACAATCCGAGCCAATATCACCTTTGGAGTACCCAATGCATCGGAGAAAGAGATACTCTGGGCGACAAGAGCGGCTCAGGCTCATACTTTCATAGACAGGCTTCCTCAAGGATTGGACACCGTAGTAGGTGAAAGAGGCGTCAAGCTATCGGGCGGTCAACGCCAGCGTATCGCTCTTGCTAGAGCGCTTATAAGAAGGCCGCCGCTCCTCATTCTCGACGACGCTACCTCGTCGATAGACCCACAGACCGAAGCGGATATACACGAGGCACTACTCGCCTACTCAAAGATGAATACGTTGATACTCATAGCCCATCGCCGCTCTACTCTAGCGCTTGCAAGTCGAATAGTACTTCTAGACAAAGGTAACATCGTTGCTGAAGGTACCTACAAAGAGCTATCGGAAACTAGCAGTCTCTTCCGTCAACTAATCCAAGGTAGTGACGACCTTCTCCAAGAGAGAGTGAGTGAACCATCAGCCACGCCCTCCAACGCATCATTAAATGGCGACCTTGAGGAGTCGTTAGAACCGCCTGACCTTTTCAACAAAGAGATCGACCTCAAACCAACGAAGGTGGTGTTCTCATTTAAAGCGTTGTTTAAAAGTATTCGTATCGGGCTTCTCTTTGGCGCAGTATTCGTTGCACTAGATGCCGCTCTCTCGCTGGCTGGTCCCCTGCTTTTAAGAGACGGGGTGGACAATGGAGTATCTCAAAACAACACTCACCTTGTGATCTCTATGGCGTTAGTTCTTGGTGGTATTAGTTTTATAGATCTTTTTGTCGTAATTTTAGAACAGATGATCACAGGTATCGCTGCTGAACGGTTTCTCTTTTATCTGCGCTCCCATATCTTTGGTAAACTCCTTGCTCTTGGAATGGACTACTATGAGTCCGAGATGTCCGGTCGCATCATGACTCGGATGATCTCCGACGTAGATGCTTTTTCGTCGCTTGTTCAAACAGGTCTTGCCTCTTCGTTAGTCGCTATCGTCACTTTCGGGCTAGTAATAGGCGTAATGGTACTCTTGTCACCAACACTTTCTATCGTCTTATTAAGTGCACTTCCGCTTGCTATAGTTGCCAGTCTCATATTTAGGCGTTACTCCGTTAGAGCTTATAGAACTGCAAGAGAGCGGATAGCATTGGTGAACGCTAACTTCCAAGAGCAAGTCTCGGGTATGAGAGTATCTAGATCTTTGGGCCAAGGGCCAAGCGTCTCCAAAGAGTTCTCTGATACGAGCGACACGTACAGAACGGCACGAATGTCTGCGCAAAAGGCGATCTCGTTCTACTTCCCATTCTTGCTGTTATTGGCAGACGTAACCACTGCTATCACTTTATTAGTCGGCGGAGACCTCGTAGCGGCTCACAAACTTGTCATCGGGACACTGCTTGCAGCAACACTATACGTAAATCAGTTCTTCTCACCAATACAAGAACTGTCACAAAACTTCGATGAGTACCAGCAAGTAGTTGTTGCAACTTCTCAGATCCGCAAACTGATGGAGGAAAAAAACTCAATTGAAAACACAAAAGGGGCAAGGATACTCGAGCGCCTTTACGGAGAGATAAGGTTCCAAGGCGTCTACTTCTCCTACGACGGATCTTCTAACTACTCTCTTGAAGACGTTGATTTGACGATTAATGCAGGGGACAGAGTTGCCTTTGTCGGCGAGACCGGAGCTGGAAAGTCGACCAT
>JAJYGI010000114.1 GCA_021790735.1 Actinomycetes bacterium
GGTAAGGAGATAACACAAAGGAAGACCTTTAGGGCCGTTGACACCATGGGACATCTAATCGCTGCTATAGCCATGGTTGCCTCCATCTCTTACAACATCGGTGGAACCTGGATCATGCATAAGGCAAACACCGGTGCTGAGTCTTTTAAGACTTAGGGAAGTCGACTGCTCTAAGTGAATAAAAAGCTCTGGAACATCGAAAACATTAGAGAGCCTAAAATATGGTTTTGAATTCCTACGAGGGATCGGGTTTACAGGATCCACTAACCACAAAAACACCCCATTCAATATAAGAGTCGCTCTCCACCGTCAACGTAGATAGTGTTGCCTGTCACCATATAAGCGTCAGCGCTACATAACCACTTTGTCACCATAGCAATGTCTTGTGGAACCACCAGTCTAGAGACTGGAGAGGACTCTAAGGTTTTCTCCACGAGATGCTCATATCCTTGGAGTCTCTCTGCACTCGCAGTTTTAACCAGTCCAGCCGAGACCGCATTCACGCGACACATAGGAGCTAGTTCAACTGCTAGATAGCGTACCATGCTCTCCGCTGCTGACTTAGCGGCACCCAAGACAGAGTAAGACGGCACAACCAGGCGAGCTCCTAGAGAAGAAACTATAACGATGCTCGCTGCCTTTAATCTAATAGACAACTCTAAGACTGGGAAACTAGTTACGCTGAAAGTCCAGTCAAGATGTTTACGAGTTACAGATTCAATGGGCCTCATTACTCCCGAAGAACTAGCGATAATAAGGGAGTCAGGAGAGCCCCCGCAACACTCGGTCACATACTCGCTAAAGGCATGCAGCTGGCGCTCGTCGGCGAAGTTCGCGAGGTAGCTCCAAGCCGTTACCCCCAAACTTTCTACCTCTAACTTCAAGGTTTCAAGCGACTCTACGTTTCGAAATCCATGAAGAACAACGGAGCTTCCGCTCCTAGCTAGCTCTAACGCTATGGCGCTACCTATCGGGCTACTCGCACCGGTAACTACTGCAGTTCCGTTGGTCCTCATTCTTAGTTCACCTCAGTAATCATAAAAACACCCAACGATCTCGAAGACTAATGCTAAAATAACTTGCGATGGTATTTGCGCACATGCGCATCTAACTCAAACAATATAAGCGGGGGGAAATGTATACTGCTTCAGACCTTAATTGCGCGTGGATCGATGGTATCCCGACACCACTGGAGACTCCGACCGTCGGCACGTCTTTCGACGTTACTTCTTTGAGACAGCGTCAGTGGATCTAAGAGTTATCGACTTCGCTTTGGTGTCGCCTTTACGAAGTCAGAGCATATGGCACGCACTATGTAGCTACGCTGATACAACCGACATGGGACCAGTGTTGAGCTTTATGCGACCTTCTTCGACCTATGTATCTCTGGGAAATCATCGCTCGTATCAAGAGATCAACTCGACACTATGCACAAGCCTGGGCATTCCAATCTATCGGCGAATGGCAGGAGGCGGAACCGTACTTATCGACAAGAACCAACTATTTTTCCAACTTACGATACCATCAAGTTTCATATCAACATCAAGGCAGAAAAGTATACAGATAGTGCTAGCTGCGGTCGCAAACGCGTTCAATCAAGCAAACGTAGACTGCAAGCTCGACTCATACGGTGAGATTGCTGCCGCCGACCGAAAACTCTGCGGACATGGGGCGATGGAGATCGGCAGATATATGACCGTTGTAGGCAACTTGCTCGAAGGGTTCAACTTTACACTGAACTCCGACCTCTTAAACCTGCCATGGGAGACGGCTCGCGAATACGTCCGATCGTTAATGTCAACTTTCGTGGGGCCAGACAACGAATTAGAGTACGTCGAATCCGACATGAAGTCAAAAATAGCCCGTTCCTTGGGAGAGTCTCTTCGACTAGACCTCAATTCTCTAACCGACTTTCCCGAGATAGAGTCAGAGGTACTCTACTTTGACAAAAAACTATCCAGCGAGAGATGGGTAAAGTCCGACGATAGGCTCATTAGCCACCAACACCAGTTCCAACTAGTAAAGATAAGGGCCGGTGTATACGTTTTAATCCTCTGCCGTGAGGAGTACCAGTTCGTGGTATCAGTTGTCTTTGGCGAGATATCGAAGATTTCCTTCACCTCCAAAGTTAAAGACCCGGGCATTGAGACCATTGAGCATCCTTCTATCAGAGAATCAATAGCCGCGATCGAACAGGTCTCGAAGGGCCACGAAGCTGCATTTATCAAACAGATACACGACCTAATCAAGCAAGAACAAAGTACGAACAGGAGCCAAAATGTCACCGTATAAGAAGGTATCAGGCTATCAGCTAAGAGACGACCTTTACTATGACCAAGAGAATAACTACTGGATCGAGAAAGATACCGTAGATACGGTCAAGATCGGCTTCGACGAACTCGGACTGGATATCTCAGGCACAGTCTCATCCATCTCACTACCACGTCCGCCTCAACACGTGGAAAGAGGCGACCAGATCGGAGCACTCGAGGCAGAGAAATTTGTCGGGCCATTAGTCGCCCCCTTTACCGGTACAGTCATTGAGGTCAACGAAGA
The DNA here is from genome assembly GCA_021790735.1 of Actinomycetes bacterium. Lineage (GTDB taxonomy): Bacteria > Actinomycetota > Acidimicrobiia > Acidimicrobiales > Acidimicrobiaceae > Ferrithrix. Next base: position 2,557 of record JAJYGI010000114.1, read on the forward strand.
GGTACTTGATGGAGTTCGTTCACTTTACGAAGCACCTTATGAGACATGGATGATTCGCATGAAACTCAGTGATGAAAACGAGCTAGATCACCTCGTAGCTCCTTCAAACTCTCTAGAAAGTTTCAAGATAAGAGTCGAAAGATATCGCAAAGCAGGTATCTTATCATGGTAAAAGCAACCGCCTTAGCTGAGCGAATATCAAACTTCGGTCCAACTATTGACTTCTATGCGCCCGGTTTGAAGAGATGGCAGACTCAAGAGTGGCAACCAAAGAACTCCCGGCGCTTTCTCCCCGTATCTGTGACTGGAAACGCCTGCGCACTTCAATGCGACCACTGCCAAGCCAAAGTCCTCGAAGGAATGGTATCTGTGAGGATGGGTCAGAACTTATTTACCTTGGCCGAACAACTGAAGGCATCTGGAAGTGAAGGTCTGCTTGTCTCGGGAGGATCGCTCGTCAACGGTTCTGTACCTCTAAAACGACATCTCAAATACGTCAGAAGGATTAAAGAAGAACTCGGCATGAAGGTCGTAGTGCACTCTGGAGTTGTCACGCCGACTACCGCCGAAGCCCTCGCCAACAGCGGCGTCGATGCCGTGATGTTAGACATAATTGGAGCAGACGAGACCATTCGAGACGTCTACCATCTCTCCTTACAAGCTTCCGACTTTGACAGATCTCTAGAACTGCTCTCCGACGCGAACTTACGGATAATCCCCCATATTGTAATCGGCCTCCACTATGGAAAACTTCTCGGTGAGTGGAATGCACTAGAGATGATCAAAAAGCACTCTATCGACACGCTAATTTTGGTTATATTAACACCCCTTATAGGTACGCCAATGGCACACATACCTCCTCCATCACTAGATGACGTGGTATCGTTTTTCGACCACGCCCGCCAAAACATGGCAACATCTAGGATCAACCTCGGATGTGCACGCCCTATGGGACTGGAGAAGCTACAGATCGATAGGGCGGCCGTAGAACTTGGCTTAAATGGTATCGCCTACCCTGCGGAGGGGATAATAGAGTACGCGAAGGACCTAGGACTAACGCCAAAACTCTATGAGTGGTGCTGCTCGATGAGTTGGGCCGGTACCGACGACAACCTAACGCAGGTAGCACTTTCATGACCTCAGGGCAGATGCGGCTCATCACCGCTGAACAGGTATCACCCTCTGAAGGCCTTTCCGTAGATGAGGCTCTAGCGAATCAAGCTCCCAACAGAACAATGCACGAACCATGGACCCTTAAGTTATATACCTACAAAGATCATGCACTTCTCACTGGGCGCTATCAAAGAATCGAGGCGGAGGTAGACCTTAGCACTCTGCGGAGTAACCCGACCATAGGAATAAACCGTCGCCCAACGGGCGGAGGAACTATTTTGATGGGTTCAGGTCAACTAGGAGTTGCACTTACGCATCACGCAAACAGTAACTGGTCACCGAGGGAAGGGATAAAAGACTTCGGATCTGCAATTGCTTACGCACTTTCTAACCTCGGAATAGATGCACGTCTAAGAGGGAAAAATGACCTCGAGGTCGGGGGGAAGAAAATATGTGGCCTTGGGATATATAAAGATGCTAGCGGTGGCGTTCTAAATCACGCAAGTATCTTATTCGACCTCGACTACGAACTCCTACTTAGCGTTCTTGCCGTTCCAGATATAAAGTTAGCAGCCCATCGCTCAAAGACTGTCTCTTCTAGAGTTACTACTGTTAGCGCAGAACTGGGTCGAACTGTCAACCCGTTAGAGTACATAAAGGTCATTGCAGATGCTCTCGCACTTTATTTCGGAGCAAAGATATCAAAGGGCCACCTGAGCGACGAAGAGCACTCGCTCGCCCAGGACCTCCAAAGAGAAAAATACGAAACGGACGATTGGATATTTTTAAGCACTGCAAACAAACATCTCAGGCATACAAGCGTACAGGTAAGGTCCCACGTTGGCACGTTAGAGGTAAACCTCGAGCTTCAAGGGCCAACGATACAGTCAGCTATTATCACCGGAGACTTCAATGTCTATACATGGGAACTCGCCCTCATCGAAACATACCTAAAGTGGCAACCTCTCGACCCCAAGAGGTTGCGCGTCAGACTGCATGAGATTGAACATTCTGTTGCTCACATAGTTGACATCGAACATCTGCTACAAGCACTCTGCACAGCTCAAGTACATTCGGAGATCTCATCTCCTATAAGAATTGGATCATGTTACGTACCAGAGGAGTACCACATTGCTAAGTAAACTCAACTCACAGATTCAAGCGCACGACACGAACGTTGTCTTCACCCGGACAAAGTCCGAAAGAAGCTCAGCGAAGGAGAGTCCCAACTGGGTACGCATCTCAGCAGCTTCAGCAATTGCTTTGGGACTTAAGTCAGGTCGTTTCGCGAAGGAGTTCGACTTCGGAGGGATAAATCTCCTCCTCAACTACGACGACGGATGCAGGTCGGACTGCGCTTACTGTGGACTCGCAAGAACACGCCCAGGTGACTACGAAGATAAGTCATTTATACGAGTGGAGTGGCCGCTGGTTGAAACAGCATCGCTAGTAGAGAGAATGCGCCTTCTTGAAGCAAAACTGACACGTCTATGCATCTCCATGGTTACAAATCCATATGCGTTCCGAGACACTTGTACTATAACCGACTCTATCGTACAAAACGTTCGAACTCCACTATCGATTCTCGTCGCACCGCCAACACTAAACCGTACAAAACTTGAGGAGTTCAAGGCTCGCGGAGTTGACATGATTGGCATCGGACTTGACGCAGTCACAGAGACGCTGTTTCGCTCACTCCGCACAGATGTACCGACAGGGGGTTCAGGATTGTCATGGACACAGTACTGGAAGATTGTCAATGATGCTAGAGAGATATTTGGACCGTGGAAGGTCAACTGTCATACGGTTGTCGGACTCGGAGAGTCCGACTTCGACCTTATTGAAATGTTCGACAAACTAGTTAGCCGGGAGATATTTCCGTACCTATTCTGTTTCAACCCAGAGCCAGACTCTAGAATGGGTACCACTCCAAAGGCATCAATAACACGATGGCGCAGAGTTCAGCTTGCAAAGTATCTTATAGAAGAACGAGGCTATCGAGTCAAGGACTTTATGTTCTCTAACGATGGGTCTTTAGTTAACATAAAAACCCCATCTCCTAGAGAGTTGATAGCTGCTGCCAACGAAGGTGTGGCGTTCATGACAAATGGATGTCCTGGACCAAATGGCGAACCTGGCTGCACGAGACCGTACGGATCATACAAGCCTTCTGAGTCCTATCGCGACTACCCCTTCCTTCCAAGTACGACGGATCTTCAACGGATCACCTCAGAACTCGACCTCGAGGAACTTATCTAAACTAAAATACATGACCCCATTGACGGCTACGGAAAGACTATATACTCCAGGTGACATCCTCCACGTCCTGTGACCGCAACTCCTGCGGCGGATGAGATTATCTTCTTAGCTGCGTTGGCATCTGCGTTGACGCTGTGACCACACGATTGGCAATGAAAGGTCGCTTGGCTCTTGCGATTCAACCGTCTAACCAATAGATCTCAGATATAGAAGCTCTCGTCAACACCAGCTTTACGCCAAGTTGGTCGCCCAAAGTGATCTGGTCTCTTCCACCAGTTCTGAAAGGCTTGATTTAAGTCTCAGACAGCTTATTGATAAATAGATGAGGAACCTTCGCTAAGCCAGGTTCCTTTGCGAGCTTCGGAGAGTTCGTGAGCCTGGGTATTGTAAGTGATCTTCTGTGAACTCTCCCGTTTCCAACAGTTGTGTTGTTAGAGAGCTATATTCCACACATAACGAGCATCTGAGCAGTGACGAACAAGAACAGGTAGCTCCTGCTCTTGTGGTATAGTCGCTCACGGATGCTCATAGTTCTACTTTACCTAGACGATTTGACAGACGTCGCTCTACCCCACCCTTACAGACGGGGTTTGCGCTCGTGATTGATCAACGTTGAAAACTCTAACACCCAACCAACAGATCCTGGAAGGATCTATGCCCATACAATAAGAATGCAGATCTCTTTGCAGATGACTCCTACGAACTTAACTAAAATCCGACTGTATATCTATCGCTATGGAAGTGCTATTGAGTATGAACAAACTCCCCGAGATCACCATAAAATACTCCTCTTCTCTGAAATATGACAATTCTCACTAGGGTCAGAACGCTCCGAGTCCATTTAGCCCGGCCACCGTACCGTTACCAGTAGGACCATCATAGGCTGGCATAAGCGGCGGCGACAAAGTCGGTGAAGCATTACAAAGATACGTTCCA
>JAJYGI010000137.1 GCA_021790735.1 Actinomycetes bacterium
ATCTGGAAGTACGACGGACTCCCCGCTCGGTGTTGTCGGTTTAGTCGTCGTTGCAGACCGCGAAGCTCTGCCTGCTTCGTGTCCACACCTTGGGCAAAGTGGACGGTGAAGTTAGAGGTGTCGTGGACGACATCCGCGACGGACGGCCCGGGAACGCCACTTCTTAGTCCCTTGTAATATCTGTTCACGGCCTCAAATGCCCGCCTGGCTACGGCCTGGGCCTCCTGGGCGGGAACGTGGTCACGCACCCACGACTGGCTCAGGCTGGACCCATATATCTGCATCTCGTAGCGACTGAAGTCGTGGCGGGCACGGACACCGCCAAAGGCTTGGCGATGGGCTTTGGACTCAGTGCTCTCACTGTCGCCCAACGGCAACGACCTTGCCTGGGACCACTCAGGGCCGGCTTTGACTTTGGCCGAACGCGAGGGTGCTTCTTTCAGACAGCCGTTGTACAGCTGTCTGAAAGACGAGACCCGGGTCTCGATGGTGCGGCGTTCAGAAGGGGTGGGGCGCAAGGGCCAGGACTCCATGTATGTGGCCGCTCCTCTCTCGCGCTTTCGTGACCTAGCCATATATGTAGTCTATCAGGTACCTTTGACAGCAAAAGGACCACCTGTAACGGACGCTCGGAGAAACGGTAGGCATGTTGTCTATCATCTGCACGCCCATATCGTTTTTGTCCTCAAGTACCCCAAGAAAATGATGAGCGCCACGGGTGACCGAGGATCTGCGCTCCTCTTTTGCCGAAGTCTGTGCGAGATACGAAGCCACACTCGACGCCTTCGAGACAGACAGGGATCATGCTCACCTATTAATGTCCTATCCGCCGAAAGTGGCTCTGTTGAAGTTGGTAATGTCGATGAAGACTATCTCGGTTTTGCGTATTAGACCTCACAACTGGACCGAGGTTACCAGGGCGCTGTGGGGGATCACTTCTGGCCCCCTCCCTATGCTTTGATCTCTCGCGGCGGCCCGTTGGAGATGGTGAAGGAGTACATCAACACCCAACAGTCCCCGAATCGCAAGTCCGGATTTCACGAAAGGCAATAAAGCTCCGTGAGGATGGGGAGCGTCGGCCAATCGATCGCTTGACCCGCCCTCACGTACGGGGCCTGCGCTCCCAATTCGGTCAAAGGTTGATCTTGACTACTCACTAGCCTTGAGACTAACCACTAAATAATCACTTCGTTGCAGATTATCTCAAGTGAAGGCTGCTAGCACCCCGAACTGCTTCAATAAGAGCACAGTGATCAAGATCACCACCCCCAGAGAAAGAGATTGCCTGGAGGTAGCTCTTCGCCAATTGAGTCACAGGTAAAACGACTTGGTTAGCACGAGCAAACTCTTCTACTATTCCTAAGTCTTTAAGGTGAAGATCGACCTTGAAACCAGGGTCATATCTGCGTTCCAACATCTGCTCTGATTTGGCCTGCAAAAGATTAGATCCAGCTCTTCCAGCCATTAGTGCTCCAATCGCTTCATTGCGATCAACATCGGTACCTTCCAAAAGTGTAAGGCCTTCGGCTATAGTAGCTAAAATGCCGGCAACCATAACCTGATTAACGGCTTTGACTACCTGCCCACTACCTGCTCCACCCACCAAGGATATCTTTGAACCCAAAGCTTCGAACAGCGGGAGTGCTCGGTCAAATACCTCCTTATCACCACCCGCCATGATAGATAAGGTTCCCGCTATCGCCCCCACATCTCCTCCAGAGACCGGAGCATCAAGTGCACAAACCCCTAGGGTTCTAGCCTTATGGTATATCTCTAGTGCAAGAGCAGGGTCTTCAGTTCCCATATCTATAAAAACCGTGCCTTTTGTCATCGACCCCAACATACCGTTACTACCTAGAACTACCTCATTAGTCACTTTAGGTGTTGGTAGCATAGTTACTACGAACTCACAACTCTCAGCTAAGGATCGAAGGTTTGGCGCTCTTTGAGCGCCGAGCTCAACCACCTCAAGTATTGGTGGCTCAGATCTGCTAGTCACCAAAAGATCAAAACCTGCCGCCAACAGGTTTTTGGCCATGGGTTTTCCCATAAGTCCTAGTCCAATAAAGCCGACTTTGGTCACTGAACACCTCTCTTCGTGACGCTATGAGCTTTCGACATACGCCTAATAGCCGTAAGAGCGGGAAACGGGCCTTCCCGCAAGTAACGCCTTTTACGATAGATCATACCTAGCCCATAAACTACAACTCCTCAAGGATAAACAAGACTTTACTCCTAGCCTCAAAACATTACTTTTAACAGCCAACCATTCGAAGCACCTATAAAACCCTACGACAGCGCTTCATAGATTACAAAGAGTATCTAAGCTTTCCAACGTGGCCAAATCTAGAAACAACTTCACAACTATAGAAGTCGCACGTGGCGATAGACAGGCTGACCTAGTGCTACGCGGTGGAAAAATATTTTCAACCTCAACGAGAGAGTGGATTGAGACCGATCTGGCAATCGCTTCGGGTGTCATCGTTGGATGGGGACGCCGCGCTGCTAAAGAGGTAGTAGACGTCTCTGGTTGTTATCTGACACCAGGCTTCATCGATTCCCACATGCATCTAGAGTCAACGAAGTTATGGGTGGATAACTTTGTAGCAACTGTACTTCCACATGGAACTACCGCGGTCGCTGCCGATCCACACGAAGTCGCAAACGTCCTCGGCGTAGACGGAGTGGAGGCTCTGATCGAAGCCTCCATACCCCTTCCTTTCACCTTTGGGGTGTGTGCATCATCTTGTGTGCCAGCATCGAGGTTTGAGTCTTCTGGGGCTGAGCTCAGCGCACATGATATAGCAGGTCTCTTGAAACACGACCAGGTCCTAGGAGTGGCAGAGATGATGAACTACCCTGGCGTTATAGGCGGAGACGATGATGTTCTTGCGAAGATTGCCGTGGCAGGGAACAAGCGGGTAGATGGACACTCACCAGGAGTAAGCGGACTCTCCCTAGACGCCTACCTATGCGCTGGCATAGAGTCAGATCACGAATGTACTACTTACGAAGAAGCACTGGAAAAGCGACGAAAGGGCATGTGGATCTTCTTACGTGAAGGTTCAGCCGCGAAAAACATAGCTAAGCTGTCCAGACTTGTAAGGGAATTCGGAACAGATCACTGTGCACTTTGTACTGATGATCGAGAACCGAGGCTACTTTTGGAAAAGGGTCATATTAATGACTGCATTCGGGTAGCAGTCAAAAACGGTATCACCATGGAGGATGCTATCGTTATGGCTACCTCTAACGCCGCAGAGTACCATGGATTTTCCAACCTCGGAACTTTATCTCCGGGTTATCAAGCTGACGTATTGGTGTTTCGTTCACTCGAAGGTCTCAAACCATACTTGGTCTATCAAAAGGGACGGTTAGTAGCTCAGGACGGGAAGCTGCTGCCGGACATCGTCAAGGTCGTACCTGCACCTGCTGGGATGCGCAACACCATCCATCTGAAACAAAAGTTATCCAAAAACGATCTAGTCTTATCTCCTCAGCCAGGAGATGACTCCGTCGTGAGAGTCATTGAGGTACACGAAGGTTCTATAGGAACTACGGAGAGACTACTCCCGTACAAAGAGCTGGAGACACACCTGATCAATCGGCTCGCAGTAGTCGAACGACACAAAAAGACTGGGAGAATAGGGCGAGCATTTGCACTAGGTTTTGGTCTACACGCCGGAGCAATCGCTTCCACAGTAGCGCATGACGCTCACAACCTCATGGTAGTCGGCGGTCTATCAGAGTCTGACGCTAAAGATATGGAGGTAGCGTGCAACTATCTGGCTTCACGCGGCGGAGGTCAGGTTGTGGTGTATCGCAGTGAGATCCTTGCCTTTACTCCCTTACCTATCGCAGGTCTGATGAGTGACGGCTCAGCATCTGAAGTAGCAAAGGAGATGGCGCAAGCACAGCAGGCTGCCAGAACTCTAGGTTCTTTACTCGAAGAGCCGTTCATGATCTTGAGTTTCATTGGCCTATCTGTTATTCCGGAGCTACGCCTCACCGATCAAGGACTCGTAGATGTAAGACTGTTCAAGCTAGTCGAACCTGTCTTACACCCCTAGTCGCCGTAGATGAGTCCGCTAGCTAGGAGCACGACTCCCAGCACACCATTGAATGTGCAATAATAGTACTGAATGTAGCCATCATAACGCTTTAACAGATCTAACTTTAAGGTTCGTGTACAAGAGAAGGAGAGCTATCCATGCCAGACGCAGTAGTAGTTGACGCTATCAGAACCCCTGGAGGAAAGCGAAACGGGTCACTGCGGAACTGGCACCCCGTCGACCTAGCCGCAATAACGCTTCAGGCACTAGCGAGACGTTGTGACCTTGATCCATCATTGATTGAAGATGTCATCATGGGCTGTGTAATGCAAGTCGGTGAACAAGGAATAAATGTTGCACGCAATGCGGTTTTGGCAGCTGGATTTCCCGAGAGTGTATGCGCGACCACAATAGATCGCCAGTGTGGATCTTCCCAACAAGCTGTAGCCTTTGCTGCTCAAGCAGTCATGTCAGGTGTACATGACATAGTAGTAGCAGCTGGAGTTGAAGTCATGACTAGGACTCCAATGGGCTCCTCTATCGTTCCAGGACTTGGAAGGCCTTTTGGTCCTCTGGTCCACCAGCGCTACGCCGATCGTGGTGGGCTCGTCAATCAAGGGATCTCCGCTGAACTAATCGCCGATCAGTGGGAACTGTCACGTGAGGACCTTGATCGTTTCGGATACGAGAGTCAAATGAGAGCATTCCATGCAATGCAAGAGGGTCGCTTCGATCGCGAAATCGTAGCAGTTGACATTAAAGACGATCATGGACAACCAACCGGCGAGAAGCTTGCATTTGATGAGGGTATACGACCGACAACCACCATGGACGCGCTTGCAGGGCTAAAGCCGGCTTTTAAAGAAGGCGGTAAGGTCACAGCTGGTAACTCCTCGCAGATAACTGACGGTGCATCTGCTGCTCTAATCATGAGCGAGGAACGAGCTCGGCAACTAGGGCTTACACCTAGGGCTCGATTTCACGCGTTCTCGCTCGCTGGAGTCGATCCGATCACCATGTTAACAGGTCCAATTCCTGCAACTAAAAAGGTACTCGAAAAAGCAAAGATGCAGATAGATGATGTGGACCTAATAGAGATAAACGAGGCTTTTGCGTCAGTCGTGTTAGCGTGGGAAAAAGAACTTCATCCCAATATGGAACGAGTCAACGTCAACGGCGGCGCTATCGCCCTTGGTCATCCACTTGGCGCCTCAGGAACCAAACTTCTCGCCACCTTACTATGCGAACTAGAAAGAACCGGAAAGCGATACGGTTTGCAGACGATGTGCGAAGGCGGAGGCATGGCCAACGCCTACATCATCGAACGGCTCGGATAAGAATCCTCAACTCGGTGAAGTACAAGCACAACCTAACGGTACTTAGTTGCGAATACAAAGCCTACCGTCATTAGTCCCATCCCTACAAGGAGGTACCACGTCGATTCGCCCCCAGGGAGAACCCCAAGGAAGTTGACCACTATAAGAAGTACACCTAAGATCAAAGGTCCGAAGAGCATCCATAGATGCCAAGTCGGACTCTTCTTCGACGATCGAGGCTTAGGAGGAGTATACCTTCCAGACTGAACCTTTTTAGGTGCATGCGCTTTTTTAATAGATCTAGCCATTAAGTATCTAGGTTACTAGAGATCTAAGCTTCACAAACTCGGGGTAGGGAACATTGAAAGTTAGTTAATCGATTGAGCTGCCCGAACTTTTTTCAACTAACGTAGCCGCTAAGCTGCCTACGCCTAACAACTAAGTGTCAATGTAAAACTAATGTATATTAACCCGTCGGATCTCCGATAACATGAAATTGACGTTCTCTCTACACCCCCGGACCTTGTAAGAAACTCAGACTGGTAGTTTGTATCTCAACCGATCAAGCACTACGAGGTATCGATAACATGGGTAACAGCACCCCAAAGATCATCGTCATCGACAACTATGATTCATTCGTCTACAATTTAGTTCAATATCTCGGTATCCAAGGAGCTCAACCTGTCGTAGCAAGAAACGACCAAATAACCTTATCCGAGCTAGAAGATCTTGAACCTGACGGCATACTAATCTCTCCCGGCCCGGGACATCCTAGCCAACTTTCACTATCAAATGAGATCCTTACCACCATCTCGAAGTCTGTACCAACCTTCGGTGTGTGTCTAGGTCACCAGTGTTTAGGTTATGCCTATGGGGCTCAAGTAGTTAGAGCACCTAAAGTCATGCATGGTAAGACATCAAATATAAACCACAATGGTATAGGAGTGTTCTACCAAGTGTCGGATCCATTAGTAGCAACGCGATACCACTCACTTGTCGTCGAAGAGTCCACACTTTCAGAGGAGCTAGAGATCACAGCTAGAAGTAGTGACGGTCTCATTATGGGGCTCAGACACCGTCACTATCCCATCGAAACGGTACAGTTCCATCCAGAGTCAGTACTCACCAAAGACGGATATCAAATCGTAAAGAACTTTGTTCAAATGACCCGTAAAGTAGAGGTCGTCTGAAGTTACTACAACGAACTACGCCGGTGGAGGACTACTCGGTGGCTGCTGCCCAGGCGTAGTAGCACTACTACTAGTAGTACTACTAGTAGTACTAGTAGTACTACTAGTAGATGGTGGAACTCCATTAGACACTACTAGGTTCACCGCCGAGTTTGGAGCGGCAGATGTACCTGAAGCAGGAGACTGCTGCAACACAGTGTTCGCCGGCTGGTTTGAGT
>JAJYGI010000068.1 GCA_021790735.1 Actinomycetes bacterium
GGGCAGAAACACGGTCTTGAGGTACTCTCACGAGTTACACAGCACATACCGCTGTTGGGTCGCTTAGATCTCACTAGGTCTTTTGAGCGCATTGCTCAGCGTCTGGTTGGCTTAATGGAGGATCCAAGGCTGCTTAGAAGAGCCGCCGTCTGGGCAACTTTGAACTGGTTGTTAGATGCCGCAAGTCTATGGGTTATGCTGGCAGCTTTTGGACAGGTAGTAAATCCGGACTACCTTCTAGTTGCCTACAGCGTAGCGAACGTCATGGCAGTAATACCGATCACGCCTTCGGGACTCGGAGTCATTGAAGCGTTTTCGACCTTAGTTCTCGTACAGTTCTTCGGAGTTCCCAGAGGCATCGCCATACTTGGGGTCATTACTTGGCGTCTGTTTAACTTCTGGGTTCCAATTCCAGTCGGAGTAGTATCTTACATATCCCTCAAACTCTCCTCAGGCAAGGCACCTGAAGATGTAACGATGGAACTCGACAAGATCGACACTCCACCCGACCTAGAGTAGCAGTCTTGCCCGCCGCCATCTCTTATCGCCTTCCCCAGGGAGAATCTAAAGTACTCTAATCTCAAGTGTTCTCGACAGGACCTCTTCCAACAGCCACCCTTTTCGCCGAATACCGTACAGCTCTAACGTAGCATCCCCTGTAACCGACAGAGAAAGCTCAAAAGTAGCGTCTTTCAAAGTCACTGAACAGCTTTCTACGATGCCTTGGTGCGAGCGGTCCAAGGCATCACCAACGCGTAGCAGAGCCAACATGGGGGTAAGCTTCTCAAGACTCCTCGCACTAAGCGTCGACAGAATCGGATAATCTTCCGCCTTAGGTTGACCCTTTTTATGGTATCGACAAAGGACCGCCATAAGGTGTTGTTCGTCAAAAGTGAATCCCCTCAGGTCAGCCGCTTCCACAAGGTATGCTGAGTGTCGATCGTGGTGAGTCGCTGAGATGAAGTTACCAACATCGTGTACCATGGCCGCAAACTCTAAGATCTCAACGTCAGAGGCGTCTAACCCGATCTCATCTTTGAGTCCTAAGGCTAACTCCCTAACGATCTTTCTCACTTGGCGTGCATGAGAGTTGAACCCGCCGAACTTTCCAAGAAAGGTCAGTACTGAACCGATCCTCAACGACTCCTCATCGTGTGTAAATTCAAAGTCGGCCATCGTATCGACGTAGTCAAGGATCATACCCTCTCTCAGAGCCCACTGTGATACCTGGATCTCTTCTACTTTCAAGTAACGAAGGATGCTCCTCAAAACCAAGTAGCCAACAGGAAGCTGATCGTTTCGTTTTGCATCCACGCCAGGAACCTTAAGCCGTTTTGTAGCCGAGTTCCTAAGAATAATCTCCTCTAAGTTGTCCAAGTTTTTTGGAGGTAAGGAAAGCCCGTTTATGTCCTTCCCAACGACCGATGTGGTGATGCCATCTAGATTCAAGTAACTGATTCTCGCTAAAGAACTAAATGTTCCAGAGGAGACGACTAGTTTCCCAGGGCTATAGTCAGATGCCTTAGACAGTACAGGTTCAAGATGGGTCGAAAGATACTCTTCAACCTTAGAGATCTCATCAACCGTAAGTGGGTCACTACTGGGAAATCGAGACATAAGACGTCCTACTCCCAACCGCAACGACACCCCAAAGTACATCTGCGCCTGATCACCCATAGCGAACTCCAAAGAGCCGCCTCCTAGATCAGCGACAAGGGCCGGCGCCTTCCCAAAATGTACCGAAGCTCGAACGGCTCGAAATATCAGCTCAGACTCCCGGTGACCTGAGATCACATGGACCTTTACCCCGCAACGATCTCTAATAGCATCGATGAGTTCCGATGAGTTCTCAGCCTCTCTAAAGGCTGCAGTTGCGTTAGCAACAAAGATCGAACACTTGACTAAAGAAGCAGCTCTCACTAAGTTCGCAACCGCCTCCACAGACCTCTCGATAGTAGTGCTAGAGAGACCCCCTGTCCGTGCCACCTCTTCACCTAGTCGTAACATGACCTTCTCCGAGTAAAGCTCCTCGAAGGTCCGATCTCGCTTCACTCGAACTACAAGAGCATGAAAGGAGTTAGAGCCTAGATCCAGTGCTCCAACGATCGGCTCCACTGTAGATTGTGCGCCTAGATAGAGATGGTTATCTTCCATGTCTTCAGTTGAGTTGTTCACACGCATCCTACGATAACAGATACTCCTTTAGCGAAGCCACCGCACCTAGTTGAAGTTCACCCGCCATCTCTAAGAGTCTATTCGCAGACGTAAACACTCCCCTATCTAGCACCTGTCTCACGTACTCAAGCGGTGAGAGTTCATAGACCCAGTAGGTTTCAGTATCTATGGGGAGCTGACGGCCGACCTCAGATACTATTGAACTGACGTGATCTACCGAGTTCACCGAATCTCCGATGAGCAAAAGGTCAAGCACCCAATTGAGCACCAAGTCTATCTTGGCAGAAACGTCTTGGAGGTCAAGGTCTTTAGCCAAGAGCAAAAAACCAAGGGCTACCCAGTATATCTCCGTTCGTTGTCCATGTTCTACGAAGACTCCGATCGCCGAAGCGATAAGCAACTGCTCTATATACTCGCCGTAGGGAGTCTTGGTGTTCTTGTGGAGCCAGAGCTCAAACCCTAAAGCTTTTCTGAGATCCTCAACACCATTGAGATCTCCGAGGGAACGTGGAACCTCTAACGGAGCATGCGCTGAAGTTGAGAGTGCTTTTTCAAGCTTCGATCTAGAGGTCAAAGTTCCACCGAAAGAAGCCATAGCCGCTGCGACTTTGTCACAAAGCGAATAGCCCCTAGGGTCTAGCGCCTCAACTTCAACTTCAAGATAACGTTGTGGATGTGGATAGCGCACCTCTACTCTGTCTTTGTCGATCTCAAAGGCCTCTAGCGTTCCTTGGCTAAATCGGATCCAGCTTCGATGATTATATATCTCTGCTATCTTTGAGAGCCCCTCAAGTGAGCCGAGAAGAAAGCTCAAGGGCTCAAAGAGCAGAGTTGGAGGATGAGCTGCAACCCCCCTTTCCTCAAACTCTTGGCGAGCTACAGCTCCTGAACCTACAAGTAAGGGTATTGTCTTAATACCCCAAACCCCCTCCAAAGCAGGGGCGGTATCCTCTTGTTTTCCCGCATATCTGAATCGCAACCCAACACCAAGGCGAAGAAGTCGAAAGTCGTCGGTGTCGAAGTAGATCGACACAAGATCCTTACTCCCAGAGGCACCCGGCACTAGACCCAGTCCTGAGGTCAGCTCTAAAGGGTCTAGGTCGTCTTTGACATGTTTGCCTTCGAACTCAAGCTTGTACTCACGCTCCAGCACTTTTTCTCCTCACAAAGCTTGCTTTCGTTCTGTCTAAGGCTAGTTCAGCCAACCGACGCTGGGAGTGAACTCCCGTTGTTGCCAAAACTCGATGCCAACTTCCGTCCCCTGCTAAAGTCCAAGAACGAGTATCGTCCATGAGTTCGAGATTTAGCGTCTCAATCACACTTCTCTTAGCGTTTTCTTCTTCGATCGGAAACATCGCTTCGACCCGACGATCCAAATTTCTAGACATAAGGTCTGCTGAAGCTAGGTATACCTCAGAGTCGTTCTCATCTATACCGCCGAAGCAGTAGATCCTTGAATGCTCAAGCATCGATCCCACTATTGACTTTACAGTGATCGTCTCTGAAAGGCCCACGAGACCCGGACGTAAAGAACAGATCCCCCGAACGATTAGGTCAACTCGGACACCGCTTTGAGATGCAAGGTAGAGTTCGTCCACCATCTCAGGGTCAACAAGACCATTGACCTTTATAACGATCCGACCATCACATCCCCTTTTCGTCTGTTCGTGAATCTTTCCATTCACAAAACGTCGAAGCTCCGCAGGAGCCAACACTAACTTCGAGTAGTGGGTTCTTGCAGAGAAGCCTGTCAACATATTGAAGACCTCAGTAAGGTCAGCTCCTATCTCTGGATCAGAACTCAATAGGCCGAAGTCTTCGTAAGACTTGGCCGTCTTTGCGTTGTAGTTTCCCGTACCTAGATGAAAGTACCGATTTAGCCGGGTCCCTTCTTTGCGCACCACGAGTGCGGCCTTGAGATGGGTCTTTAGCCCAACGAGTCCATAGACCACATGGACACCCGCCTCCTCAAGCTTCCTAGCCCAGTTTATGTTAGCCAACTCGTCGAATCGAGCCTTCACTTCAACGAGAACAGCAACCTGCTTGCCTTGTTCAGCGGCCCTAACCAGAGACTCCACTATGGTAGAGTCTCCTGAGGTTCGATATAAGGTCTGTTTGATCGCAAGTACATCAGGATCGTCTGCCGCCTGAGAGATAAACTGCTCAACCGATGTAGAGAAAGACTCGTAAGGGTGATGAACTAACACATCATGCTCTCGCAAGACGCTAAATATGTCTGCCACGACTCCAGACTCATCGACTATCGCAGGTGGTGGCACAAGGGGCGCAGCAGGTGACTTTAGCTCCGGACGATCTAAGGCGTAAAACGTCCAAAGACTATCTAAAGCCAAAGGCACATTCAAACGATAGACGTCGTCTGGGTGAAGTTCAAGCTCCTCGATGAGAAGCGACACGATATCTTGGTCTGCTTGAGCGTCTATCTCCATCCTCACCGCTCTGCCGAAACGTCTGCGCCTTAGTTCGGACTCCACTAAGAGCAACAGATCGTCCGCTTCACCCTCTTCAAGGATGATATCAGCGTTCCGTGTGACCCGAAAGTAGTGTCGCGACCCGATACTCATACCAGGAAATAAAAGATCCGCATGCGCACTTATCACCTCCTCAAGCGCGATGTATCTACCTGAATCAAGCAGTTGCACAAAGCGTGGCACCAATGGCGGTACCTTCACTCTCGCGATACGGAGCTCATCTTCAGGACCTCCGTACACCTTTACAACCAGATTTAACGAGAGATTCGATATATACGGAAACGGATGAGAGGGATCGACTGCTAAAGGTGTAAGAATCGGGTAGATATCCTCAACAAAGAGCTTTTTAAGGTATGAGATCTCATCTTGAGTAAGTTCAGAGTACTCCACAACTGAGATACCCTCACGAACCAGACTTGTCTTTAGAGTTGGCCAGATCAACTCCACTTTGTCAAGCAGTTCATCCATCTCTGCCTTTACGGCCTGAAGTTGCTCTCGAGGCTTTAGTCCGTCGGGCGATCGTAATCTATTGTTTGAGGCTAGCTGATCTTTTAACCCAGCTACTCGCACTTGGAAGAACTCATCGAGTCCTTGAAATAAGATAGCTAAAAACTTCGTCCTCTCGAGCAGCGGAACTGAGTCATCTTCGACAAGGCCCACTAACCTGTTTGCAAACGCGAGCCATGAAAGCTCCCGGTTGATAAAGCGAATTGGACCATAGTTCCTTATTTTTTCAAGTGCTTCTAACTCCACACCTAGTAAAGTATGGCTAATGAGGCGAGTTTCGTTCACAAATGAGAAATTTCCCTATGAGGTTTCAGATAGTTGGTAGACAAGACGCAGGTTGAAGAACGCAGCTCTAAGAAGACATCCAAAACTAGATCAAAGGTAAGTCTCCCAAAACGGCGAACCGAACTGGGTCTGCTCGTTTTGGCAAACCTTGCAACCGTCGTAGCTTTTTTCCTAGCAAAGTACGGACTAAATCAAAGTTACGTCCCTACTGTCGATCCATACTTAGTAGCTATAGTTCTAGTACCTTACTTCGGCCACCTGGCAAACCGTGTAAGCGCTCCAGAGGCCGACCCAGTTTTCCTTCCAGTAGCGACCTTACTAAATGGGATCGGATTCGTAATGATCGAACGTCTTGATCAGACCGAGGCTCATCTTCAGGTCCTCTGGACGGCACTAGGGGTGGGCCTTTACATCCTTACCCTGGTAGTCGTGAAGAACTCCGATACCTTAGACCGTTTCCGATACATTTTGGTTATTTTGGGAATTGGCCTGGTTCTCTCTCCTCTCGTTCCTGGAATCGGCGAAAACATAAACGGGGAGAGGCTATGGATACACTTCGGGCCCCTATCGTTTCAGCCAGTAGAAGCGGCGAAGCTACTGCTCGCTCTATTTTTCGCATCGTATCTAACTGAAAAACGCGATCTTCTCAAACGCCTCTCACTTAGACATCTCCGGTCGATAGGGTCCACACTTCGAAGCTTTGGTCCATTGGGTGCAGCATGGGCCATTGCAATGATGCTTATGGCAGCAGAACGCGACGTTGGTTTTGCTCTTTTGATCTTTGCGACCTTTATCATAACCGTGTGGCTCGCTACCGCTAACAAGACCTTTTTGTTCCTCGGATCGGTACTTTTTGTCATAGGTGCCTTTGTGGCGTCAAAGCTGTTCGCTCAGGTCAACGAACGCTTTACGATATGGATAGACCCATGGAAGTACGCTCAGGGAATAGGATATCAAATCGTTCAAGCCCAGTACGCTCTCGGAACTGGTGGGTACTCCGGAACAGGGCTCGGACAAGGTCATCCCTCAGTTATTCCTGTTGTTACTTCGGACTTTATCTTCGCAGCTATAGGTGAAGAACTCGGATTACTAGGTACCACGGCCATACTGTTTGCTTTTTTGATTCTAGTCGGTGCTGGCTTGAGGGCAGCGATGAGGGCACGATCTCAGTTCTCATCCCTAGT
>JAJYGI010000109.1 GCA_021790735.1 Actinomycetes bacterium
AGATCAAGAAACTATCCGAGAGAGCCCAAGTAGAAGACCCCGAATGACTCTTGACTATGAGATGCCAGCAAAGACACTTTACGAGCTCGTTGCACTGTTTGGTCGAAACAGCCCAGATCTATCTAGCTATATCACCACGATCGGTGCAGTTAACGAGGTCGGAGTTTCCAAGCTCACAGACAAGGAGGCAGTGACATGTCAACATAAGCCCAAAGTCCCGGATTGGTCCTTTTTATACTTCCAAGCTATCGTATTCAACCATTCAGTTTCGGACACCGTGAGTGTCTAGATTCCAATGAGTACCTTCGCATAGGTCAGTTCGACTCCCTTTGGTCTCTTCAAACACAGCTTTTGACAACTTACGTTGCAAGACCCTTGATCGAACAGAGACGGAAACACTGACCTTGCTCAACAGATCACAGCGGAACTAGCCGATGAAACCTCTCACAGCCTCGGCCACGAGTTGCACAGCTATAGCTGCCAACAACAGTCCAAAGACCCTAGTAAGTAGCATTATTCCACCTTCTTTTAGGAGTCTTAGGAGCTGTAAGGAGAACCTCAATGATAGCCAAAGAACTATGAGCACTAACAAAATAGCGGTGATGAGAGCGATCACATCACCACCACCTCTTACCTCTTTGGCGAAGACGATTATGGCTGCTATTGCTCCTGGTCCCGCTATCAGTGGTGTTCCAAGGGGAACAAGCGCAACAGACACCTCGTCTAAGGCGCTAGGCTGCGTGGCCTGTCCTGTTAGAAGTTCAAGGGCTACCAGTAGAAGTAGTAGTCCCCCAGATCCTTGAAGAGCAGGTATGGTAATTCCTAAATATGCTAGGATCTCTTGGCCAAAGAGTGCAAACACCCCGATAACGCCGCCTGCGACAGCAACCGCTTGTAGAGCAAGCTTCTTACGCGATGCACTCTTGGCCGAACTCGTCAATGACAGGAATATGGGAACATTACCAAGTGGATCCATAATCACCAACAAAGTGATAAAAACCTGGGTAAAAAACTTAACATTGAACGTCGCCATATAACCTCAAATGAACCGTGAATAAGTTATACACAATAGCTTCATTTTGGAGCCATCTCATCGGCGCGTGTCGCATCATGCGTGAAGTTTCAGGTCAAGAACACCTGGAACCCCATCTCGTCATCCATTGATCCATCGTCGCTCAAAACAAACGACTTGTAGGTTTTGTTGCATCTTGCTATCTTTGGACTAAGCGGACTCGGTCTACAAACAGCCGCAAGTGGGGGTCACAATGGACTATGGGGTAGGCAACTGGATTCGAAGACGATCACAACTAAATGGTCGGGACATCGCTCTAAGCACCAAAGATGATGCCATCTCGTACCATAGCCTAAATGTACGTACTGATCGACTAGCCAACTCACTCGCCTCTGCTGGGGTCCGTTTTGGAGATAGAGTCGCTCTTCTTTTGGAGAACTCAGAAGAGTGGATTGAACTCTTATTTGCCGTCGCCAAACTTGGAGCTGTGATAGTCCCGATCGATCCTTCCTTGACCCCAGACGAAGTTAGCTTTATCCTGACCGACTCGGGACCACGAGTGGCATTCACCTCTTACTTGTACTCAGAGCTCCTACAAAAGGCTATGAAAGAGATATCGATGGAGCTTGACCTTGTAGTTCAATCACGATCTGAGAGCGGTCCGTTTGCAAGATACGATGACTTTACCAACGCCGGCGCTACTGACTTCCCTAGTCAGCAGATAAGCGGATCAGACTTACTCATTATCTCCTATACAACCGGCCCTACTTTGCGCCCAAAAGGAGTCGTACTCACCCATAGCAACGTTATTCATCACACAGTGTCAATGGTCACAAGCCCAGTTAGCTTAACTAAGGCAGACGAGACCGTTGCTATTGAACCGTTCACGAATCTATTCGGACTTACCACCCTCGCCTTACCTCTACTCTATCTCGGAGGAACCTTACATATCGATAGAGACTTAGAGGCCAACGACTACCTAGACATACTAAATCGAACAGATCCCAGCGTACTTTCGCTATCTTTTCTAAAGTGGCACAGTCTCGCCGAGCACCCAAGTCTAGAAACTCTCAATCTACAGTCGCTTCGGTACGCTCTGTGCACTGAAGGGCAAATGGACTATGAAGACTACCAGAAGCTAAAGGCGCAAGGAGTAAAGGTTGCAAACACCTATGGTTTAACGGAACTGTGTGGTGTTGGCACCATGAACGAGCCAACACCAGGTGTCGGTACGACGACATGTAAGGGTAAGCCACTATTTGATATTCAAGTCAAAATAGAAAACTCGACCGGTGGCGTCCTCGCAGAAGAAGAGTCAGGGGAGATTGTATTCGAAGGTACCTCAATCTTTAGAGGCTACTGGGGGTTACCGTTAGAGACATCGCAAGTCTTAAGGCAAAATAACCTCCATAGTGGTGACCTTGGTTACCTAGACAAAGAGGGTCGCCTTTACGTCAAGAGTTTAAGTAACTCCAGCGTTATTGCTGACAACCGTCTCACCTTCAAAGAGATAGAGATGGCACTCGCAACTCAAAAGGAGATCTCCGAGATAGCAGTTGTAAAGATAGACAGTGACAACCAAGATACAACAACTCTTATTGCGGTAGTCTTGAGACCCATGTCCAATCTCACCGATATTGAACTAACTTACCAACTCAACAAGCTCTGGAGTGGCAACTCTCGCAACATAAGGGTAATGATACTTGACGAACTTCCCCGGTCAGCGTCGGGCAAGGTAATAAAGTCTGAGCTAGAGACGATCTATCTAGAGCGAACCAACTAATTAAAGAACTATCGAAAGTGGTTCAACCCAGTCGTCACGCATGACAGTAGTAAGACCCGATCACCAAGTTGGGGCTATCTGGGTCAGCCAGCCCTCTGAGCCGATATCGGCTCAGTCGATCTCAGAATTACAACACCAACCGTTACAAGAAGACTTAAGATAACCATGACCTCTATCGCCATACCTGAAAACAGGAGAACTTGGAAAACATAAAGCACAAGCCCGAGAAGAACTCCGTAGAGCAAAGGCTTCTTTCTCTCCAAAAATTTCTCCATAACGCAATTCCTTTCTTACACTAACCACCAAGCCACTAAAGGTATCGGATAGACAATTCGTTCGATTTACTCAACCTTGCCATTAATTAGGCACTACCTTTAGTAAAGAACGTTCCTTAAGTCTATTGATTTCTCATGTGAACCCACACTCCATACGAAAGTCTAAGTACCGACGCTACAACGATCCAGATACCGACCGCCATCGTTAGCGTCGAGAGAGAAAGCATCGGGAATAGCAAGAACAATGACCCCCCTATCACAGATAGGACACCGACAGCCGTTAATGCTCTTGCGACATTGGTCGACAAGTTTGAAGATCCAACCCTGACCTCCATGACTCCTTGGAACACCAAAAGCATCCCCATCAAAGCGCCCGCTACCGTTACCCCGACCGCCGGGTTTAGCGCTAGCAACACTCCCAAAAGTGCAATCAACAGTCCTGAAAGCCCACCAAGCGAAGTCAAAGGTCTCGAAAGTATCACTGACGTCACGAACAGGACAACTAAGCCCACAAACAAGACCGATACGCCTAGTATTTCACCTAAAGCGGTATCCACCAATCGTGGGACTGAGATAAAGATAGCGCCGACAAGGATAGTAACCAAGTTCGGAACGACCTTGGGGATCACACCCTTAGAGTCGGCTCGATCTTTAAAGCCACTTGAATGATCAGTTCGTAAGTACTTTAGGTAGGTCATCACAATCTCCTCAATCAATCACACTATCTAAATTTCGTCCACAGACACCTACTTTTGACTCTGTTCTCAGCAACCTCAAGGGAGACTACATAGCTCCATTCATCTAGGTGAAACTGATAAATAGTTCCATACATAACACTTCATCTTTAAATTGCGTTAGGGTAAAACCATGATCACCAAACATCCCTTCGGCAACACAGGACACGATAGCACTCGAGTAATCTTTGGCGCCGCGGGCCTTGGAACTTGCTCTCAAGGCTTCGCAGACGAGGTACTTGAGACAGTAGTCAACTTTGGAGTAAATCACATCGATACGGCTGCCTCCTACGGCGACGCCGAAGAACGCATCGCTCCTTGGATGCAAACTCATCGGTCGGAATTTTTCCTAGCTACGAAGACTGAAGATCGAGATGGCGTCGGCGCAAGGGCATCTCTAGAGAGGTCACTTACAAGATTAGGGGTAGACAAAGTCGATTTAATTCAGTTACACAACCTTGTAGAACCTGAAGAGTGGGAACAGGTACATCGAAAAGGAGGAGCATTGGAAGCCCTCGTATCCGCAAAAGATGAGGGGCTCGTCGATTTCATTGGTGTTACCGGTCATGGGACTCGGATACCTACTATGCACATTCGTTCTTTGGAAGAGTTCCCCTACGACAGCGTACTTTTCCCTTACAACTACGCCATGCTATCGAATCCAATCTATCGGGACAGCGTCGAGCATCTTATAGAGATCTGCACCCAGCGCAACGTTGCCGTTCAAACCATAAAGTCCGTGGCACGAGGAAGATGGAGCAGCGACTCCTTGGAGACAACACACTTCAGTTGGTATGAACCCCTAGAAGAAGACTTGGCGATCCAGCGGGCTGTGAGTTTCGTCCTCGGTCGCAATGGCATCTTTCTAAATACCTCAAGCGACTATCGCTTGTTAAAAAAGACTTTAGAGACTGCGTCTTTCGACATCGAAGTTCCATCAGAAGAGTTAATGGAGCAAGATCTTCATAACTTTGGAATCAGACCCCTATTTGACGGGGAATCCCTCGAACTGATCTGAGCTGCGTTCAAATAATCAGTGGAGGCTACGTTATGGAGGCGCATAGATCCTAAAAAATCCTCAATGGATAAGCGCTGTTACGCAGCCTTATGTCTTCTCATGCCTCCTCAGAGGTACGTACTCACGAGATATCTGCGGAAACGGTCAATCGCCTTACCGATTCATAAAGACTTATAGCAAAGTCAACGATTACGGGTGCAAACTACTCCTTTGACATCGATATAGCCATCTCAAAGCTTCAACAGAGCTATCGATAACCTAATAAACTCGATCAACAGACCGAGTTTGACATAAAACGTCTATGAATCTTAGAGATCGGGTACCTTCCAGCCCATTCCCTCAGCAATCTCCTTACACGTTGGGCATAGCGGGTACTTTTTAGGATCACGGTTTGGTACCCATACCTTTCCACACAGCGCAGTGCAAGGAGTGCCTGTAACAATAGCTTCAGTAACGGCTGACGCTGGATAAACGATATGTGCCATCCGATCCCGCTCTTCGCTGTTGGTTTCATTGGGATAGAGTTCAGTAAGTTCGTCTACAGTCGCCATTCACTCATTTTATAGTCTCACACAACTACTTCAAGGATCACTCGAACATTTCCATCTCCGTCCTCACACTAGATTTAGAGAGATAAACGCTCTTCAAGTATCCGCTCGGAGATTAACTTCGTTCTAATTTTTCCAGCGTTCAAGAACCGCTAGCTGTCAGATTAGTTGTCGAAATCGATCACTAGACTGTTGCATAGACCACCTAACCGCCTACCATGGGTGGGGCCGACAACCGTCCGATTGAGAAATTTGAGCGAACTAACCTGGGGGGATCGTGGTCTCTACGAGTCCGAAGAGTTCGCTGGATGAAACTCCTGTTTCAGCAAAGCCCTCGTTCAGGCTCGGTGGTCCTACCGTCGCCACGGGAGCCGTGGGAGTTCTTGTGGTCCGGACTTGACCAGTGCGACAAGGTCAGCATCAGCAACGGGATAGCCTCCCCAGGCATCAACCCCAACGTTGATCATCCTCTCTCGCTGACGCCACTTCTCATGAACATGCCCATGGATGAGCCAGGTTCCCTTATCGTTGGGTCGATAATCTAAGAAGCGCTCTTTCTCTCCACTATCCCCCTCGTAAGGGAAGTGTGAGACGATCACTTGTTTCCCTCCCAGCTGTACCTCCTCTTCGCTATCCATGACGATGAAGCCCGCGGCTTCGTACTCACAGCGCCACTCGTCCACTTGACTTTTCTTCTTTTTCCGCAACCCTTCCCAGCACCTATCATGGTTGCCAGGGATGAGGTACTTCGTTCCATTAAAGAGTTCGATCAGCTCAAGGATCTCTGATATGGGACCCATTGCCACATCGCCGAGGACATAAACCTCGTCTGTTGGGTTTACCCGGTCATTCCACCTCTCGATCAGATCGGCATTCATATCATCGATATTGCCATAGGGGCGGCTCGTGTGAAGAAGGATGTTTGCGTGACCGAGATGTAAGTCCGAGGTCCACCATCGCGCTGTCATTATTAAGAGCGTAGCTGATGGTGCTCAAGTGAAGAGAGTCCCTGATCGATAAGGAGAGCAACCGCAACCAGTGACCCAAAGTGTCTATCAGTTATCGAGATCCAAGTAGGCAACCGATTCGTCACAGTGTGGACATAAGCCTCCAGGTCCAATACGAGAGCAGAACAGGTTACAGTCCGGGCATCTGTGAATCCCCAGGTAACGCTGCTTACAGCTAGGGCACTCATATACAGAGGTGTCAGGTCTTT